>JABXHO010000103.1 GCA_013373595.1 Flavobacteriales bacterium
GAGTGAAGCGCCACCAATAAATGCGTGTGCTCCGATTTTTACAAATTGCTGTGCGGCCACTTTCCCTTCGAGAATTGCATAATCTTCAACGATTACGTGTCCACTCAAGCCAGTATAGCTTGCCAAGATGACATTGTCTCCAATTTGACAGTCATGCGCTACATGTACATACGTCATTAGTAGACAATTACTTCCAACAACTGTTTTCCACTTATCTTTTGTTCCTCTGTGAATTGTAACACATTCACGAATGACTGTGTTATCCCCAATTTCAACAGTTGTTTCTTCACCCTCAAATTTCAAATCCTGAGGCTCGACACCGATTACAGCGCCGGGAAAAATCTGGCAGTTCTTTCCGATGGTTGTACCTGGATAGATTGTCACATTAGGATGAATAATGGTTCCTTCACCTATGGTGACGTTTTCAAAAATAGTTGAAAAACTATCCACTCGGACGTTTGCTCCCAGCTTTGCCTGATCCGAAATATTTGCGAGCTTACTTATCATTCTTCTTTGTCCTTAATCACTTGAGCAAGCATTTCAGCTTCTACAACGGGCATTCCGTTGACATATCCGACACCTCCCATGTTAACGAGACCGCGACGAATTGGAGAAAGCAGTTTCAATTCGAAGACGATTGTATCTCCAGGAACTACTTTCTGTTTGAATTTCACTTTGTCGATTTTCATGAAGTACGTTGAGTACAAGTGCGGATCTTCTACTTTAGACAAGGCGAAAATTCCTCCCACTTGTGCCATTGCTTCAATCATCAAAACACCTGGGAAAACAGGGTTTCCTGGGAAGTGTCCCGTAAAGATCGGCTCATTCATTGTGATGTTCTTCACCCCAATGATTGATTCTTCACCAATTTCCATGATTTTATCGACCATCAAGAACGGGAAACGATGCGGAAGCATTTTTTCGATGTCATTGATGTTGTATAACGGCTCTTTCGTCAAATCGAACTTACGTCCTGCTTTCGCTTGTGACTTCATGTACTCCTTCAATACTTTCGCGAAGCGAACATTTCCAGAGTGTCCAGGTCGAGCTGCTAAAATATGTGCTTTGATAGGCTTCCCTACCAAGGCTAAATCTCCTAAAATATCGAGTAGTTTATGGCGAGCTGGCTCATTTTCGAACTTCAACTTCGTACTGTTGAGCACTCCCATTCCTTCTACTTTGACCTCCATTCCTTCTTTCCCGAGCAATTTGGCTAGTTTCTGAAGCTCTTCTGGATTCACGTCTTCACGTTCCACCAAAACAATGGCATTATCGAGGTCTCCCCCTTTGATCAAATTGTTTTTTGCCAAAAATTCCAATTCGCGCAAGAAAACAAACGTTCTACACGAAGAGATTTCCTTTCTGAACTCACCCAAGTGATACATACTTGCGTGTTGCGTTCCAAGAACAGGCGACTGGTAATCGACCATTACAGTGATTCGGTGATGAACATCTGGAACCGCTAAAAACTCAATTCCTTTCTCTTCATCTTCCCATGGAATGTTTTCCTCTAATTCCAAGTATTCTCTTTCCGCCTCTTGCTCCGTGAAACCAACACGGTCAAATTCAGCTACAAAAAGTTCGGCACTTCCATCCATGATTGGAATTTCAGGTCCGTTCAGTTTAATGAGTGCGTTATCTACCTGACAACCGTAGAGTGCAGCCAAAACATGTTCTGTTGTATATACGCGAACGCCATTTTGTTCGAGTGTTGTTCCACGATCAGTTCCTACAACTAAGTCGCAATCGGCCTTGATGATAGGCTGATTTTCAATATCTACTCGTTGAAATTTGTATCCATGATTTTCGGGAGCTGGAACCACTTCGAGTGTTACCTCTTTTCCTGTATGCAATCCTACTCCTGTAAACGAAACCGCTTCGGCGAGCGTTCTTTGCTTTTCTGACATTCGATTATTGGTCTTTTGTGAGTTTTTTGATGGTATCTTCAAGATTCTTCAAACGAGAAAGAATCATTGGCAACCTTCTGAATCCTAGGTAGGATTTTTTATAATCATCGCTATCAAATGCGGGCGACCCCATTATTTTAGCATCATCTTTTACATTTCCTCCGACACCAGATTGTGCCGCAATTTTCACGCGATCACCTACTTTTAAGTGTCCCGCCATTCCAACTTGTCCACCAATTAGGACGTTGTTTCCAACTTTCGTTGAGCCTGCAATTCCCGTTTGTGCAGCCATAGCCGTATTGGTTCCTACTTCTACGTTGTGACCAATTTGAACGAGATTATCAATTTTCGCACCTCTTCGGATGACTGTACTTCCCATGGTTGCTCTATCGATGGTCGAATTTGCTCCGATATCAACAAAGTCTTCTAGGATAACATTTCCAATTTGAGGGATTTTTTGGAATTCACCTTTTTCATTTGGAGCGAATCCGAATCCGTCGGCTCCGATAACAGCTCCAGAGTGAACGATACAATTTTTCCCAATTACGCAATCGCGGTAAACCGTTGCGCCTGGGTAAATGATTGTTCCATCGCCAATTTTCACATTGCTACCGATGGTCACATTTGGATGAATTGCTACATCGTTTCCTACGACCGTATCTTTTCCGATGTATGACGAAGCGCCCACGTAGATATTTTCTCCAACCGTTGCCGTTTCATGAATGAAGGCATTTGGTTCGATGCGTGGTTCCTCCTTTTGCAAGGTATCGTAGAACTCGAGTAATTTCGCGAAACAGGCATACGCATCATCTACCTTGATAAGTGTTAATGTTTCTGGTAAACTATTGGATGGTTCGAAGGTTTTATTTACAATACATACGCTTGAAGCCGTCTTGTAGATATGTTCCTCATACTTGGGATTTGCCAAAAAAGAGAGTGCTCCTGAGACCCCTTCTTCAATTTTAGCAAGTGTATTGACTTCTACTGACGGATTTCCATCTACCGTTCCATTAATAATACCAGCAATTTGCTCCGCCGAAAATTTCATGCATCAAAAATATAAAAAACAAGAAGTTTGTTGACAGTGTAACGAGCCTTTTATTAACATCGTTGGTTTAATTCCACTAGGGACATTTCACTTCTGATGGAAATTCAAACGAAAGGACTTCGATTTTGTCTTTGTACCAGATTGTTTTCACCGACACTTGAAGCGAATCAACTGCAAAAACAAGGACGTGCTCTGGTTTTGGTTCGATATCAAAATCAGTTCGTTCGAAATCTAATTTACCCGACGCTTTTATTTTCTTGAACACTGCTTTTGCATCTTTCAGGTTCAACTGTTTCATTTGACAGTCGAGAACCGAACTTGTATCGATATAAATTAAGTTTTCATCAACTGGAAATCGCCAAATTGTTCCCATTCCTGTTGTAGATGTTTCCGTTTTATTCGGGTCTCCTCCCAGTTTCACCTCTGTCACGAAGCTTTCATATGGAAGCGTGTACAAGAACTTGTGTCCTTCATATTCAACGGCGTATACTTTCGAATCCTTGTTTTTATCACTTTCCGTAAAGAGGACATCACCATCGTTTAGGGCATCAAACGCTATTTCCTTTGTTAGTCCTTTTTCCTCAAATGCTTGGATTGTTTCATCAGAAACCACCATTACGCGGTCAAGGATGGTATTTTTCACACGGTTTCCAGGCAACCAAGAACAGCCACGATTTTGGAAAAAGAAGAATACAAAGACTAAACCTAGTCCAAAACCGATTCCGTAAAACTTTAAGCGACGAAGGAATGTTGACCCCATTTATTTTTTTTCTGCGAAGATAGTTATTTGTTGTGGAGTTAGGGCGTTGGATTTGGTGAATCAGGGTTGAAGCGTCTCACCGCGTGAGGAGCTTGGTGGATGGGCGCTGAATTGTTGAGCAAAAAAAAATCACCGTAACGAGAACGCTACGGTGATTGTAAAAAATGGTTGTTTGATGATTACATCAATTTTTCCAATTTGTCTACTAATACTTTTTCTGGAACTGCTCCAACAGATTTATCAACTACTTCTCCGTTTTTGATAAACAAAACTGTAGGGATGTTTCTAACTCCGAATTTCATTGAAACTTGTTGGTTATTATCAACATCAACTTTTCCAACTACAGCTTTTCCGTCATAATCTCCGCTCATTTTCTCGATGATCGGTGTCAACATGCGACATGGTCCACACCACGCTGCCCAAAAATCAACTACTACCGGCTTATCTGATTTAATTACAAGTTCTTCAAAATTTGCATCTGTTATTTCTAATGCCATATCTTTTTATTTTAGTTTCTTTCCAATTAGACGGAACAAATTTAATTCGTTTACGGAAGCATCAACAATTTTGCCACAAAAAACTTTCTGTCATCTTGTCATGCTAACCGTTCTGAACCCTCATTTTTTTCATGGTCTTTTGATTCGACGTTTCTAGAGAATAGAAATAATTTCCATCTGCAATTTGCGTAGAATCATACCGAACGATATTTCCTCCTTTACTGCATTCAAACGACGTTACTTCGGTCACAAAATTCATATCTGCATCCAAAATGTTAATCGCAACTTGTTTCTTTTCTTCGGAAGTAAAATAGAATTCAAGTTCACCCACAGAAGGATTCTTTTCGAGTCCGTAAAGCACACAGTAATCCTTTTTTGACGGCGCTCCTCGTCCGAGGTACTTCAACAACTTTCGGTAAGCAATGGTAAGAACCAAAGCCCCTAACGTGATGATTAATATATAAATGACTGTTCTGCCATTAAACGTAAATCCAGCTAATATCATAATTACAGTGCTACGAGCCCTTCAATTTGCGAAGCGCGTTTGTATTTTTCTATTATCGAGTCCACACTCATCATTAATTCCTTAGCGCTCACACTCATGTAAGTTCCTTTAGAAGAAGGTCGTAACGTAAGGTCAGCGCTATCATCAAACAGTGCAGACGCGAGCGCCACTTTCTCACTTGTGTTTGGAACAATAAATTTGAACATGAAAACATTTGGCCATTCTTGAAGTTCCAATTGCACGCGCAATTTTTCGTATGGATCATTCATTGGTTTCAAATTTTAGCCACAAAGATAGTCGTTTCGCTTCGGACTTGAGACAATTTTCATCGGGAAGCGAGAGAATATCCATTTTGCCATTCTCACTCATCTTTTCCTGAGCATTGAGTTCAGCTTGAATCTCCATCGCATCCGGCTCCGAACCTATGGCAATCCCCACGTGATCATCTTCGTTTAATGGAATTTGCCAATGTTTAGCATAGTGCTGCGCCAACTGAACGTAGTTCATCATTGCTTCTTCCACACCCTTGTGTGATTGCGCTGCTAAAAGCTGAAGTCGCACCGCGTTCTTTTCTTGATGATACCAACTGAATGCGCTCTTAAGCGAGTCAAGCTGTGGAAACTCAACTAATTTGGTTTGCTGTCCTTCCTCAATTCCGCCCTCTAACACTTCATATGCCGTTTGCACTTTTTTAAAAGTGGCCAACTTCGATTTTATCAACTTCGACACTGGAAATCGATTCAGGAAGAACTGCTTCAACGCGAACAGTTTCTCTTCATATACATCTTCTGCTTCGTCCTTATCTTGAATGGACAAATACACCATTGCTTCCTTTTCCGTCATACACGCTTCTTTTCCTCTCTGTTTTTACGCATTCGGATGTTCATCACCTCTACAATTAATGAGTACACCAATGCAAAATAGATGTAACCTTTAGGAATATGCTCTCCAAATGCTTCTGCTACTAAGATCACTCCAATCACAACAAGAAAACTTAGCGCCAACATTTTTATTGTCGGGTGATTGGAAATAAACTCTCCAATTGCTTTTGCGAAAAGCAGCATGATCACCATGGCAATGATTACGGCCAAATAAATAATGATCATTGGGTTGGAGCCCGTTTCCTCCTGTATATCTTTTGTCATTCCGATTGCCGAAATAACAGAGTCAAAACTAAAAACGATATCAACGAGCACAATTTGCGTAATTACCCCGGACAACGTCGCCTTTCCCAAATGCTCCTCTTCCTCATCTGCTTTTACCGTTGTGTGCATTTCGGTCGTACTTTTAAAGATCAAGAACAATCCACCGGCGAGTAACACCAATCCCTGCACACTCATATCTACTCCCCACACAGAGAACAACGGTTCTGTAAACTCCATTAAAAGCGCAACAATAGAAAGTAAAATAAGTCGAACAATGAGCGCCAGGGTTAAACCAATGTTTCGGGCATTCTGTCTTTTATCCTTTGGTAGGCGATCGGAAACAATGGAGACAAAAATGATATTATCAATCCCTAATACAATTTCCAGCAAGGAAAGCAGTAAAAGGTACATTATACCGTACCAAGAAGTAAAAATTGAAAAATCAAAAAAATCCATGCGACTTATTTTCCTGCAAAATTAATTGATTTCTGTGCCTACAGCGCATTCACACATATTTTATATCCTCATTCTTACTCACCAATCTTTCAGATAGATAGCCTTTTAACGTTCTCGTGTGAAAAAAAACTGAAAACTATTTTTTACTCAAATTTGTAGAACTGCTATTTATTCGTATAATTGCATCATCAATCGCGCTAAGTCTAGCGCAGAGGATTAAGTTTCCATTTAACAAACACATCCCCATTTTATAGTTATCACATTAGTTATTATCAATGGATAAAACAGAATTGCAAAGCAAAAAGCTTCCTGAATTAAAAGCACTTGCTAAATCACTTGGACTAAAAGGTCTAGAAAAATTAAAAAAAGCAGATTTAATCGACACGATTGCTGCCCACCAGTCCAACTCAGCAGCCCCAGAAAAGGAGGAAGCATCAACTAGAGAACCTCGTAAGCGTAAGCGTGTGAGAGTTTCTGCGCCTGAATCCGCTGAGCAACCAAGTTTATTTAATGGGGATAATTCGAAGAAACCAGAATCATCAGAAGCTTCAGAAACGAAGCGTCCAAACAAAACTGCAAAGCCCGATCAAACAAAGGATAAACCTAAAAAAGGTGTTGATTTGGCAGCAAAAGCTCGTGAAGAACAGAATGAAAAGTCTGAACAACGCGACAAAGGTGGTGACCAACGTGAGAAAAAAGATCAACGTGAGAAACGAGATCGAAACACTCAGAATAACCAAAATAACGGACAAAACCGCCGCAACAACAACAATAACAACAACAACAACAACAACAATAAAGGAAATCACAACAACCAACGTGACAACCGTCCTTCTAAAGAAGATGAAGAGAAGTACAACCTTGTTGGAATTGTAGATGCTGAAGGAGTTTTGGAAATTATCCAAGATGGATATGGTTTCCTACGTTCATCAGATTACAACTACTTGCCGTCTCCAGATGATATTTACGTTTCTCAAAGTCAAGTAAAACTTTTTGGTTTGAAGACAGGAGATACTGTAATTGGTTCGATTCGCCCTCCGAGAGAAGGAGAAAAGTTCTTCCCTTTGGTAAAGGTTGAATCAATCAATGGTCGTACACCTTCTTACATTCGTGATCGTGTACCTTTCCAATATTTAACGCCACTTTTCCCGAACGAAAAGTTCAACTTAACGGGACATAAACAAGAAACGCTTTCAACGCGTGTCATGGATTTGTTTGCGCCAATTGGAAAAGGTCAGCGTGGGATGATTGTTGCCCAACCAAAAACGGGTAAAACGATGCTTTTGAAGGATGTTGCCAATGCGATTGCAGCGAATCATCCTGAAACTTATTTGATCGTTTTATTGATCGATGAACGTCCTGAAGAGGTTACAGACATGGCTCGCTCGGTAAATGCGGAAGTAATTGCTTCTACATTTGATGAACCAGCAGATCGTCACGTAAAGGTTGCCAACATGGTGCTTGAAAAAGCAAAACGTATGGTTGAATGTGGTCATGACGTGTGTATCCTATTGGATTCAATTACACGTTTGGCTCGTGCATACAACACCGTTTCTCCTGCATCTGGTAAGGTATTATCTGGAGGGGTTGATGCGAATGCACTTCACAAACCAAAACGTTTCTTCGGAGCTGCGCGTAAGATTGAAAATGGAGGTTCACTCTCTATTCTTGCAACAGCATTGACTGATACGGGATCGAAAATGGACGAAGTAATCTTTGAGGAATTCAAAGGAACGGGTAACATGGAATTGCAGTTGGATCGTAAGATTGCCAACCGACGAATTTACCCAGCTATTGATATTACATCATCTGGAACACGTCGTGAAGACTTGTTGATGGACAAAGACGTATTACAACGTGTTTGGTTACTCCGTAAGTTCATCGCAGACATGAACCCAATTGAAGCAATGGAGTTCTTGAAAGATCGTATGAGCAATACGATGTCGAATGAGGAGTTTTTAGTAACAATGAACGGATAAGACAATAAAAGATGAGAGTAACGGTCAAAGTTGGACTTCTTTTCGCAGCCCTTTGGATTGGCGTAAAAATGGTGTATTACTCCACAGTAACAGGAGCTGCGCGGTACGAGTTAACCTTGCCTATCTTGTCGAATATCCTGTTCTTACTCCTTGCTATTTCTATCGGTCTCTACCTTCACAAGCGAAAAGAAACCGAAGAAAGTAACGCATTGAGTGATATAAAAAACGCACTCTCAGCCGGTGTACCTTACATCGTGGTTGTGAGTGTGTTTATGTATTTCTATTATTCGAAAATTGATCCTGAGTTCAACCGTCACCAGCGTGCTGAAACAGCGATGCAATTGGAGAAAATGTTGAATAATCCAGATGATCTGGAAAAGATGCGCGAATCAAACTCCGAGTTTGAAGTGATGTCGGTAGATGAAATTCGTGAAAGCATTATTTCGAACCAAGAAGCGATGTACAGCCCGCAAGCTGTTACAACGATTAGCCTTTTGGGCTTACTTCTTCTGGCGACTTTCAATAGTATTTTCGTCACGATTGTCTTTCGCAAGCTTGTTTTCCGAGGACCTCCTCCAGGAAGGAAATAAGGATTATTTCCTTAGATTTGATTAATCAATAATTCAAATCATTTAGGATTGTCAACGGGTCGTTTTCGTATATCTTCTTTTTCTTGGATGATGCTGGTTTTTACCATCATCTATCTCTTGATTTCTTTCGTGAATCACCTGTGTTTCCGAACCTACGGTTTGGATCTTGGTCTGTATACCAATGCAATGTACGATTACGCGCATGGTTCTATGGCGAACATGGACATGATTTGGGATACGAAAGAGTTGGCACTTGCCGATCATTTTGATTTATACCTACTTCTTTTTAGTCCCCTCACCTATCTGTTTGGCTCATGGACGCTCCTAGTTGTGCAGATTGTAAGCGTTTTAATTGGAGCAAAAGGCGTTCATACCTATTTCAAAAATGATCCGAAGATCGCCCGATTTGCCACCTCCTTCTTCTTGATGTACTTTGGTGTGTTTTCAGCGCTGAGCTTCGACTACCACAGTAATGTGATCGCTGCAATGGCCGTTCCGTGGTTGTTTTACTTCGTGAGAGAGAAACGATTTATCGCGAGTCTTTTAGTGCTCATCTTCATTTGGATCGGAAAGGAAAACATGGCCTTTTGGATGACTTTTGTGAGTCTTGGCCTCGCCATTAACTATCGAAAAGAGCGCAAAACCTTATTCGTTCTTCTTGCCTTTTCAGCGGCTTCATTCATGTATTTCATGTTGGTGATTCAGGTGATCATGCCCTCCCTCTCCCATGGCGGCGAATACCTCCACTTTGCGTATTCTCGCATTGGTAATTCCATGACTGAGGCTTTCGTTTATTTGATCTCGCACCCGATTGATTCTCTGGAAGTTTTCTTCACCAACCACTTACCCAATCCGCGATTTGACGGAGTAAAAGCTGAGTCGCATATCATTTTGTTGCTTTCAGGAGTCGTTATTTTATTCCGACGTCCAGCATACTTGCTCATGTTGGCGCCAATCTATTTTCAGAAATTCTTTCACGATACACCAATGACATGGAGTCCAGGTGCGCAATATTCCATTGAGTTCGCGCCTATTTTGGCCATTGGTGTGTTTGAGATTCTTCGTTCTATCCAAAAGGAAAAAGTACGTCGTTTCGCACTTTGGGCAGTGGTTTTAATCGGTGTTGCTTGCACCATTCGGATCAGCGACCAGCCCTTTGATTATGTGGTAGAAAGCAGTGTTCAATTCTACAAGAAGAAACATTACGTACGCGACTACAACACCGATGCAGTACGTCAAGCGATCGCTTTGATTCCAGATGATGCGGCAGTATGTGCTCAAAATCCGTATGTACCCCATGTTGCCTTGCGGAAAGACGTCTACATGTTTCCGTATATCAAAAAAGCTGAATACATCTTGGTTTCATCGATGGAATATCCCTATCCGCTAGAAACAGAAGGACTAATTTTAGAGATTGAACAATTGAAGAACGATCCCAAATGGATCACCGTATTGGAAAAAGATGGGGTGTACTTGTTCAAAAAGGCATAGGAAAACTAGCTCCTTACAATTCAATCTTCTTTAGATTTTCCACGTAAGTTTTCCCTACTTTGAATTCTTTATCTCCTAATTTGATACTTTTTACACCTTTCTCCGTCACTTTATCCACCCGTACAATAACGGAACGCTTAACACGGATATATTCCAAGGGATCAGGAACTAAACTCGTGAAATCAGAAATTTTATGTCTTACCACGTAGCGGTTACTCGTTGTGTATATCGTTATGTAATTTCTACTCGACTCCACATAGATCACTTCCTCGGAAACAATTCGTACATCCCTGCCGTCACAACGAACGATAAACTGATTCTTTTCTGGCCTTAACCTTCTCAGAATTTGCCTGAGAATCTCTTGAATCACCCCTCTGTTATAGTTTAGTATTCGGTATTTGAAGAAGAGCCAAATAACCAGAACAACAAAACTCCATAAAGACAAATGGAACCACCATTGATTGTAGAATGCTGGGTGAATCACGATCTTTTCACGAATAGGATTACCTCTTGGAGTACCGTTAATTAAAGCTTGTATGACCAGTTCATACTTTCCCGGAGGCAGTGACTTATATACAACTCTTCGATCTGATGTTATTTCCCAATTGTCATTAAAACCAATTAGTTTATACCGAAAGTTTAGTTTTCGTGTGTTCGCGAAAGTGATAAGGTTGTATTGAATTTCTAACTGATTCTCATCATGCGATAGATCTAAAAAATTCTTTCTGGAACTACCGTTTACGAGAAGGTCTACCTTTTTGAAGTAAACGCGCGTTTCTTCCTTTGTGATTTCTTTCCAGTCGGATTGCTCAAAATAACACACCCCTCCTCTCGTCGCGAGAAATACCGTCCCATCAATGATCTCAATATCACGTACCTCACGGTCAGGCAATCCTTCTTTTAATGTTATGTTCTCGAGTTTCCATTCACCATTGGTTCTTTTGAACGCCTTACACAGTCCGTTTGTTGAAGCGATCCATAATGTATCTCCATCGATCAGGACTTCAAATACGAAATTACTCGGTGCTCCTTTCGAAGTATCAATCCTATCCACAACACGCAGGTTCTTATCCAGAATGATAACTCCTTTTCCCTTCGTTGCACAGTAGATAAGATCGTTGTGGACATCAAGCTCAACAATTTTAACTCCTAAGTTCTTTCGTTTAAGTTCATTCCCCTTTTGATCAATTTTCAACAGACTCTTTTCACTTGCTACAACCATGTAACTCCCCAAATATTCCGCATCGGCCATTAGCCTTCGCGTACCGCGAGAGGTGAGCAAAATGTTCATGTCTTGGTCAAAAATAAAAGAGCTGGAAACAAAAAGGGGGAACCTACTTCTATTATCGGAGAATCGCAGACTTGACCCATTCTCGTTTTCTGAACGTATGAAATCATTGTAAAACGTTTCGTTTGAAAAGTAGTACTGACCGAGAATATCGTTCCATTCGGTTTGTTTTAAAAAGACGCTGTTAAGCTTCTCATCAACATAAAAAACAAGGTGTTGATTCGTCATGTAAGTGAGTCTGCCAACATCATCAATACTCAGAGAATAGATTTCCGCACCTAAACTTGACCGCAGCAGTCTGAGTTTGCTTTTCGAGTAATAGAGAAGACCAGAGCCGTGTGTTCCGATCCAAACTCCTCCTTCAGAGTCTTCGAAGTAAGTGGTAGCACTGTAATCTTTTGCAAGATGACTTTTCAGCCTTCCTTTTTGATCGTAAACCTTTACCCCATTGTGCATGAACCCAATCCAAAAGCCCTTTGAACCATTACCGTCATTCAATCCTACATTCAGAATAACAGGTCTATCTCCGAAATACTTGTACTGAACTTGTTCAAAATTGTCTTTTCTTAAGATTTGATACGCCATTTGACTCGTCCATACGTACGTATCTTCTAACTCAATTAGGTGTTGTCGGGATGAAAAACGAAAACCTTCTGGTATGGTAACCTCATCGCCAGGTAGGTGTTTTACGGAAGGATATCCTGACTTATCGCGTACGAGTTTCCTTTCTACATAATAGATGGCTTTTGTTAAATCAGGAACTTCGAAAGACAATTCTCCATCCTTGGAGACACTAATAGTTCCAGATCGCCAGAGCGTTCGAAATTTTACGCTTCCATCGTTCCCAACCACTAACGCTCTCGGTTCGGCTTCTTGTATCGAATTTTCATAGGCATAAAGAAGTTTATCGTTGTATTTGTAGTTCCGAAACACGAGTGTATCTGGGTGAAAATAGAACAACTGTAATTCCTTTGTTGTACACCATATTGTTCCATCGGATTGCTCGAAAAATTCAAATACCATATTGCTTGGTATTCCGTCAATTAAACCGTACGACTTAAAACTGGTTCCATCAAAAGAAGCAATTCCTCGATCGCATGCAATCCAAATCATGCCATTTTTATCCTGATGGACATCGTAAATTTCCTGACTAGGTAGGCCGTCTGAAATTAAATACTTGACGGTAAAGGATTGTCCATATATAAAACCTATTGGCAGAACAGTTAGAATACCGAACAAGAAAACGCATAATGCGGTGGAAAGGTTTTTCATTTGAACAAAAATAAAAATGGAACGCTAAATTTTCAGATTAATTTCATCCCGAAAAACGGGGCTTTCGTCCCAATAGTACATTATTGAGGTTACAAAACATCAATTAATCAACTGAAAAACAACAACTTAAAACAGTTAATTGTTTAAATCCTCAGAAGTTAGGAATGCTATTTCGGCTTTCATTTTGAGTTAAAAAATTCAACCGTCCCTATTTTATATTCTTTCGTCCCTTTGTATGATTTCCTTTCATTTCGAACAAAATCCTTGCTCTAGTTTTGTTGAAGAATTATTTATAACTAAACAAAAATCACATGAGAAAAATGAAAATTTTGTTGCTTGCATTTCTGTTTGTCGGGCTGAAAATAACAGCTCAAACAGCATTGACCCCAGCAACCCAAATCAATCAAGTTACCTCCAATTACTCAATGGACGGCATGGATTCGGATATTAACGATCAGTATTACGCAATTCTCTATTGGACGAATGATAATTCCAATAATATAACCACTTACTTGAATGTATACAATGCTAGTACGTATGCGCTAATCGGTAGTCCAATCGCGATCGTTTCTGATAATCCAGAGATAGCAAGAGTAGAAATAGATGATAATAATCGAATTTATGTTTTGTATGAATCCAATAACACAACTAGCATACGAAGCTTTGATGTAGTTGGAGGAAGTGTGAATTCACTGGCTACACAACAAGTGGCGTACCACACTGGTTTCTATAGTACAGGGGGTGAAACTGCTCAAGACATGTCAATTACTGTTTCAGGCTCAACAAACACTGTACTCGTTGCTGTAAAAAGATGTTCACCTAACCTAAACCAACATGAATTGATCGTTAAGAAGTATTCGGACAACCTATCTTTCTTAGGCGAACAAATGATTGTTCAGAACCTAGCAGTAGACGATAATACTGGCATGGCAATTGACGCCAATCAAGACCGTTACGCTGTGGTTTATAATCAATTACCAAGTGGACAGAGTACAATTTTTACAGAGTTTCGATTATACACGAATTCAAGTTCGACTCAATTAAATGATTATTCATTCTCATCTGCTTCTTATTCTCCACAACTGGCATATAACGGAGGTTCTGTGGCGCTCACATCAGAAAATCTCGGATTAAAGCAAGATGGAAAAGTCGTATACATAGAACGAGTTTCTAACCCTGTTTCTACCAGGTTAGTAGAAATTGACCTATCTGCAACTACACCGTCGCGATCAATTTTATTAAACGATATCAAAGCAGTAGATGTTGCTGTTAACGACAACTATGTAGTTACGGATGGCTTTGAAAAGTACGAAATGTATGATGGTTCAAATACTTATCTGCATGCCTACATAGTGGATGAAGAAATTTCTAACCCTAGTGGAGCACCAAGTCCTTACACTAACATATCATGGTTACGGGAACTTTCAATACACGATTGCCAATTTCTCGTTGGAGGAAAATATGGAAATGATTGGAATACTTATCCAAATGGAACAGACGATTATCAGTTATACTACCAATTATTCAGTCCAGAAGCACCGTGTGATAGTATCGATATCGACATTCCTGATACGGTTTCTATGTGTACAGGTTTTGAACCTGTGTGTGGACCACTTCCTTATGGTTGTGAGGTTTACACTTACTACTGGACCGATCCAAATGGAAACACAGTAGCAACAGTAACAGAATGTTTTACCCCTAGTATGTATGGGGATCACGTGTTAACCGTTTCCGTTAATGGAACAAAATGTGAACGAACGAAAGAATTCACTGTTTCCGATGAAAGTCCAGCGGTATCCATAAATGACGTCTATTACTGTAAAGACATCACTGGATACCCTACATTAATCGGTTTCGATAACTTATCAGGCTCTCAAGGCATTGCTGACATCATCTGGACATACAACAATGGAACTCCTTTTACTTCTGGAACAAACCAACAAATAAACTATATAGGAGACGGAGAGTATTGTGTTCAAGTGATCTGGGATGATGAGTGTATGTCCCAAACATGCTTTACTGTTGAAGAATGCTGCGAACCTGAAATCGACGTCAACTTCACCAGCGAAATTGATTTTAGCGCTGACGGAGGACCAATACTCACAGTAGGACCTGGTCAGGGAGCAGGAGTTTCAGGTATTCAATCGGAAGAATTTATTTTGTATGAATTTTGCGATACTGATGGACAACTTCCAAACTGTAACTCAACTATGTGGTCTCAAGTATCATCTGTGTCAGGTAATCCAACTATCAGCGGTAACGTTCAGTTTCCTTACGTACTAAACACAAACTGTATGTACAAGGTGGTTTACACTGTAACCTCTCAGTGTACGGGGCAAGTATACGAAAACTGTCAAATCGTATTTTATCCTGATGAGTGTCCAGAAGGTTTAGAACTGGAAGTCGACTGTGAGAAAGGACGAATTAATGTGGTTAACTTACCACAAGGTTCAACTGTAACATTCACAAAGTGGTCATGGAAAAAGAAAATTACAGGAACTGCAACTCAATTCTTTGCAGGGTCAGGTAATTACTCTTCTGTTTCGCCAGTGATGGGGAATGGCTTTTACGAAGTAACAATGACTATTACACTCGCAAACGGAATGGAGTGTGAGGTAACTGGAATCGCATTCTACTCTGACGATGATTGCTGTCAAATTACGCATCCAGATGGACTTCAAGCTTCACTTGCTGCCAACAACAACGTAGTGGGTTATCAAACAGTTTCTGCTTGCGGAGCCACTTTCAATGTTCCAATTATCTGTAACAAAGAAAGGGAATACGCATTCGATATTTCACTTTGTCCAGGTATAGAGGGATACTCTATCTTCAATGGTGAATTCAATCCTTCTACTTGTACAGATATTAGTACTCTATACAGTTTAGCAGGCTCTGGAACAATCCCATCCACTCTCACGCTAACTTCTGGCGAATACGCAGTTGGACAAATCAACAATTTAACGATCTACGCTACAGATCCTGGTTTGACCCCTACGTTTCAATCCGTGAATATCTTGTGGATTCCAGGCAATAGCGAGCAATGTAGTAATACAAAAAACCGTATCGTGAATGACGAAGTTCCAACAAAGGAACTAGAAATCAGCGCAATTCACCCGAACCCGGCAAATGATTTCACAACGGTTTCATGGAACAAACTGGCTTCAGGAACAGTTGGAATTTACGCGATGGACGGAAGAGAATTGACTTCAGTTTCATTCGAAGATCAACGTGAGGTTCAACTCTCAACGATGGACTTACCTAACGGAATGTACATTGTAAAATTGATTGTGGATAACCAAACAATCACAGAAAAGCTCATTAAAGAGTAAACAAACTCTCCCTACCTTTTACATAGCAACGGGCATTAGGAAACTGATGCCCGTTTTTAGTTGGTAATTGAATAGTTAAAGAAAGAAGCCACGAGAGTTCTATGGGACTTTGAGCTACTAGAGCTCATTACAAATCTCCTCGCCCAACTCATCATAATCGATTCCATCGAAATTTCCAGATGACATCATCAGCAATGCTGTGTTATTAAAATCAAATTGATTCAAAAAGCTACGCACTTCTTCTGTTGATGTTACCACTTCCACTCCACCTCCGAATCCAGCGAGAACTTGTTCTTTCGTGATTGGCTCCAATTTCTTGTGTGCAACGACTTCTGGACTGAAATACACCAAAGCATGATCTGCCGCTGCCATTGCATTGTCATAATGCGGTAAAAACTCCTTCTTCAATGAAGAAAAGGTATGTAATTCCATACACGCGATCACTTTTCGATCTGCATACTGTTCTTTCACAGCCTTCGTTGTCGCTTTCAATTTCGATGGGGAATGTGCAAAATCTTTGTACATCACAAAGTTGTTCTTCTCTGCCACTTTCTGCAAGCGCTTTCCAGCTCCTGTGAAACTTGCCATTGCCGTGAGAAATGCATCATTTTCAATTCCTATCTCCTTTGCGAGATTCATCGCCCCCATTAAATTCTGTAGATTGTGCTGACCAAAGATTTGTAGAGGATACGATTTTCCATTTAGCTGAACAATTGTCCCTGTTTCTTCCACCGAATAGTTTGGAGTTTGATACGGAATTGTCTCGATAGTGCTCTTCCATTTTTCGCCGAGCTTTTTCACTTCTTCATCTTCCGTATTGTACACCAACTTCCCTCCCGAAACGATTTCTCCACAGAATAGATCAAATTGTTCAACGTAGTTCTCATAAGTTGGAAAAACGTTGATGTGATCCCATGCAATTCCACTAATGATGGCCACATTGGGTTTGTACAAATGGAATTTTGGTCTTCGGTCGATGGGAGAACTTAGGTATTCGTCGCCTTCCAGCACCATGATTTTGGCATCATCAGACAGCTTCACCATGCAATCGTAGCCTTCCAGTTGCGCACCGACCATGTAATCCACATTCAACCCAATTTCATTAATTGCATGCAATAGCATCGACGTAATGGTTGTTTTACCGTGCGAACCACCGATCACTACGCGAAATTTATCTTTGCTTTGTTCGTACAAGTATTCAGGATAGGAGAAAATTGGAATCTCTAGTTCAGTCGCTCGGATTAATTCAGGATTATCTTTGCGTGCGTGCATTCCTAAAATAACTGCATCCAGATCCTTCGTAATACGATTAGCATCCCAGCCGATTTCCGCAGGAAGAATTCCTTCACGATCTAAACGCGATTTTGAAGGCTCAAAAATTTCATCATCCGATCCGGTAACGTTCGCTCCTTTTCGAGACAATGCTATTGCCAAATTGTGCATGGCACTTCCTCCGATGGCTATAAAATGTACATTCATTCGATTTCGTCTTTTTTCATGAGTTCAACACCGTCCAAAATAACTGGAATCACAAAGAAAAAGGTTCCAAAATCTGTGAGGTAGTTAAACATTTCCGTTCTTTCTGGTGTAGAAAAGAAGATGGGGATTAACATTGCTGTGAGTGCGATGTAGTAGAACCAATCCCACCAGTGTTTTCCATACATCAAGTATCTTCTTGCGATTTGAGCCAAAATATACACGAGCGCGTACACCATAACGTGCATTGGTACCTTGGACATTGCCAATTCCGATTCGACGCCCCAATAATACGCAATGATCAGTCCGCCCAAAACGAGCGATGCTACGAGTAGAATGACTTTAAGGATCGGGTTATTTTTCATCTTTTCTATTTTGGTGAATGTACATGAAAAATAGGGGCGTTTGCTCTCATTTGGGATGATTTTCCCACAGAATCATGCTGAAAACCTGCATTTGATATTGAAATTGACGCGGAAAAGCTCTGGTACAATCCGATTGAGAATAAAATTTACTCGGCCAAGTACGACTCGAAGCCACCACTCATGGTTCGCGTGTACTCGCCCGTATCATCTGCTTCCAAGAGGTAAACAGCTATCTTCAACTCTGGGTGAGCTTCAACGAATTCAATCGTTTTTTGCGTCCCCATCACCATAAAGGCCGTAGCGTAAGCATCTGCATCAGCACATGTTGGTGCAATAACAGTTGCACTCAGCAAGGAATGTTGAACGGGATATCCTGTTTTTGGATTCAAAAAATGAGCATATCGCTTGCCATCCTTCTCGTAGAATTTTCGGTAACTACCACTTGTTGCTACGGCAGCATTGGAAATGGAAATGATATTCTCAACATCGTGATTAGCACTGTGATCAATTGGTGTATCGATTCCAATTCGCCAATCTACACCATCTCTATTTTTTCCTTCTAGAAACAATTCTCCACCAATTTCAACGTAGAAATTTTCCTGTCCACGGGAACGTAAAAAATCCGCGAGTACATCCACCGAATAGCCTTGCGCAATCGCATTGAAATCCAATTGAAAAGCCGTTTCAGATTTTGTCAACAGAATGGAATCCCCCTCAAAACTAATTGTATGATGTCCATCGAGTCCAATGAACGCAAGTATCGAATCTACTTCATTTTGCGATAGAGGCGATTCGAGATTATCCATAAATCCCCAACCTTTCACAAGTGGAAAAACAGAAGGATCGAATGCTCCATCCGTTAAATCAAATACCTTTTTGCTATTCTGATAACAGGTTTTAAAAAATCCAGATGGATCGACTACCTGTGTGTATGCTTCCCCTGTATTCAGCTGACTAATTTTTGAACTCGGAATATATGTAGATAGTGAAGCATCGAACGCTGCTAGCAATGAATCAATTTCACTCCCCGAAAAATGCACCTCTGCATCAGCAATGATAATTTCATAGGTTGTTCCTTGCGTCTCTCCATGAAAAACATGTGCCGTTTTCACTTGTTGATCTTGTTCTGATGAAGTTGAACTACACCCAGCAAAGACGATTGCACCACTAATAATGACGCTCCAAATGCGGACCTTGTGTTTCACTGTTCCAAACATGACTGAGGCTTGGTTTGCTGTTTTTCGAATACGTAATACCATTCTTTGTTTCTGTTCGAACATATACATCTGCATGACCGTCGATTACTACAATTCGTCGTGTGATTACCGTTGTCACCAACCCAGCTTCATCCTTTCTTGTAAACATCTCCTGCGTTACACCTTCTGGATATTCCTGACCGAGTTCATTTGCGATTTTCACCTTTTTCGGTTTCCCTGTTTCTATTTTGTTCAAGCTTTGTTGTGCATCCAAGTTTTTATCGCGTTGCGCTCGACCTTCAGCCGTTGCTTTCGCTGCGCTCGCCTTTTGAACATCCTTGATGCTTTCCGTATTGTCTTCCGTTGCTTCTTTCAACTCATCTGTTTTTGCAGACTTCGCGATTTCCTGATTCACAATATTTTGACGTGCATTGAGACGCTCGGCATCATCCGATAACTGTCCCTGCGAGGCTTTAGATCTTGCTTCCTCATCTTTTGCCTTTACATAGGCAATTTTATTGCTCATCGCTGCATCTGCTTTCTCTCCAGCGTCTTTACGCTTTCTCTCTTCTTCCGAAAGCAATTCTTTATTAGCACGGTATTTTTCTGTCTGCCCTTCCGAAGCTTCGATATCACTTGCGACCTTTTCCGACTGGATATCTTTCAATCGATCATTTGCTTCCTTGCGAACTTTATCGAATCCTGTATTGTCGCTAATTACCCTTCTTTCTACTTCAGCAATTTGCGCATCCACTTTTTTGCCCTGCTCATCATTCTGTTGCATGTAAGCTAAAGCTACTGCGTCTGCATCTTCGCGGACATCTTTTAATTCCTCATTGTTTTCCTTCGCTACCTTCGCATCTTCTGTTGCCTTCGAACTTAGTTGCGATTCGATCTGAACAATTCTTGCCTTCTCTTTTTGAGATGCATCGTATTGGTTATTAGAGATCGATTGATAAATTCCAGTTGTTTCATCAGCTGCCTTATCCACCTTACGCTCAATCTCTAGACGTTCTGCGTAATCGTCTTTCTGCTCAGCTTCCACATCAATCACAATTTGATCCATCGCTAAGTCGGTATCGTATTTGCGTTGAGTGTATTGCTCACCCTGACGGTATAAATCTTCTTGATGCGCTACTTGAATTCCCTTCACTTTTTCAACGCTAGCTTTACGACGATCTTCGCCTTCCATGTAACTCAAGACCGTTTCCCCTTTCGCAAGATTCATTTTCTCCTGAGCCGAAAGGTTATCTCCTTTTTCAAACGCGGCATCTTGAGCTGCTCGTGTCTCACGCGTTTCCTCTGCATTGCGCAATTTCTGAATCGTTTCCTCTCGAGAATCATTCGCTCCATCTGTTGACACAGCCACTTTTTCCCAGATGGCATAAATTTCATTTTGTGTATCCAAGCGTTCGTTTTGATTCGCTGCTGCGATACCCGACTGCGATGCGTTGGCTTTATCCAATTCCGCTTTAATCTTCAATCCTTTGCTTCTCTTTCTTGTTTCTTCCGACTGAATCAAGATGAAACTTCCATCCTCAATCGATCCGTCGTATGCCTCTCCGAGCGGCTCCAAATTTGCAGATTGAGCAACAGGTGGATTCAAAATCAATTCGATTTCCTCCAATCGTTTTTTCGGATAAGGATCAGACTTACGCATTCCAGAAGCGCGGTTGTAGTAGTCTTTCGCTTTATCCCAATCCTCGTCGTCAAAACTCTTGTCCGCAACCTTCAATAATTTCTGGTATTGTTTCTCTGCTTCTTCTCGTCCAACGGCTTCCGCTAATTTGGCGCTTTCATCGCTCTTTTCCTTTGCGAAACTGCTGTAAGGATCAACTGTTAATGCCGCATCGAATTTATCTTTTGCTTCTAAATATTTTTCTTCTGCAAACAGCTTCTCACCTTCCTTGATCAATGCGTCGAATTTGGCTTTTTGCTCCTGCTTTTCCTCCTTAGCATTGGCAATATCATCCAGAATTTGTTGGATCTCATTCAGTTTGTCTTGCGCTTCTTGATCGCCTGGCTTCACCGAAAGAGCATTTTGATAGTGCCCTAGCGCCTCTTGGAATTTATCTCCAGTTGTCGCCGCTTGTCCTTTCTGCATGTACGAAGTATACAATTCCTCCTTCTGCGTTTCGGAAGAGGCATCCTCTAACAAACGATTCATTTCCTCGATTTTCTCTCCTGGAAGTGACTCCGAAGGTTTCAACGATTTTGCTTTTTTGTAGGCGGCAATCGCTTCTTTGTAGTTTTTGTTTCCAGCCTCAGCATCACCCGAAGCCATGAGATTAGCATATTTATTGTCCTTCGCACGAAGTTCCTCAACACGCTTCATCAATTCTTGTGGGCGTTCATCTTCAGGTTTCAATTGTTTTGCTCTACCAATTAACTCCTCCGCTTTATCGTAGTCACCGCTTTCAAGTTTCCCCTCTGCTGCTGCAAGGATTTTCTCGTAAACTGCATTTCCATCACCTTTCTTGCGCTCTGCCTCCTCCGCTGCTGCAGCTCTTTCCTTTGGCAATGATTCTGTTGGTTTCAGGGCAAGCGCTTCATTGAATGCGTTAATCGCCTCCAAATAGTTTTCACTGGCCATCAACTGCTCGCCACGATCCATTGCCTCTTGATACTCCTGATCAATTTCAGCTTGACGTGCTGCATCCGATTCAATTTTCGTCTGAAGTTCCGCAATCTTTGATTTCGGCAACTCTTCTTCTGGCTTCAGCCCTTTTGCTTTCTCGTAAGAAGCAATCGCTGATTCCAAATCGCCATTTTCTTCAAATGATGCCGCCTCTGCGATGAAGTTGTCGTATTTCTCATTTTGAGATGCGTTCGCCTGTTGCTCCGCGAGCAATGCTGTCAGCTCCTCCACTTTCTGCTTAGGCAAAGCCTCTTCTGGTTTTACCTCTCCCGCTTTCTCGTAAGCAGAAATTGCTGCGGCATAATTCTTACTCGTTTCCTTCGCTGCGGCATCTTGAATAAAGCCATCGTATTTTGCATCCAATTCTGCTTGCTCCAGAGCCAAGGCTTCAGCCTTCGCTTTCTCGGCAATCAGATCATCAATTTCCTGAATCGTTTGCTTTACTTCAGCATCTTCTTTGTAGGAAAGCGCTTCATTTAATTTTTGCTTCGCTTCCTGCAATTTTTCGTCTTGAAGCAATTGCATTCCTTCTTCTTTCAATACCGCAAATGCTTCTTCTTTTTGCTCTTCGTTTTGCATCGCTGCTAATGCTGCATTGATTTCATCAATTTGCGCAGTTGCTTCCTGATTTGAAGGATCAAATGCCAAAACTTCCTGATACTTTGAGCGCGCATCTTCCAACTTATCGCTCTCGCGAAGTGATTTTGCATCCGCCAATAACAGCTCAACTTGTTGACGAACTCTTTCTTCTTCCACTTTGATGTCGATCTGGCTAATTCGATCTTTTGCGTATTGATTGTTTGGATCAATTGCCAATGCTTCGCGGTACTTTTCTTTTGAATCGTCCCACTTTGATTCATTGAAGAAATTGTCCGCCGCATCAATCGCAGCCGTCAATTCTTCTTGTCTTTCTTGCTCCGCTTCATTTGCAGCCCTTTCAACGATCAACGCCTCAATTTCGTCGAGTTTTGCTTGTGGCTCTGTGCGTGAAGGATCAACTGTTAGGGCTTCTTGAAACTTTGACTTTGCTTGGTCCAAATTGTCCGCTGCCATCAAATCATTCCCTTCCTTCATGAGTGCAGCAAACGCCTCATTCTTCGCTTGCTCTTCAGCATTTTGAGCGATCAATGTGTCAATTTCATCAATTTTCACTTGTGGCTCCGTGCTTGAAGGGTTAACCTTTTGAGCTTCTTGAAATTTCGATTTTGCATTCTCTAAATCGTTCGCTGCCAGCAAATCGTTCCCTTGCTTCATGAGCGCAGAAAATTGCTCTTCTTTGGCCGCATTTGCAGCCTGTTCATCGAGCATTGCTTGAATTTCCGCAATTTTTTCTGCTGGCTCGGATTGTGAAGGATCTACTGCACTTGCTTCGTTGTATTTATCAATCGCACCTTGTAGATCTTCTGTTGCGAACTTCGCTTCCGCTTCAGTAATAAGCGCATTGTAGTTTGCTTCTTTGTCTGCTTGTGCTTTTGCTAGATTAATGGCGTCCTGAACAGCTTTGATTTTATCGTTTACCTCAGGTGTATCCTTCAATGCCTTTGCTGCCTCGTATTTAGACAGCGCATCCTCCAACTTCTCAGCTGTATTTGCCTGATCACCTTCTTCAATGAATGCCGCATATTGCTTTTCGCGCTCTGCTTCATTCGCGAGCTCTTCGATTTTCTTTTGTGCTTCAGCCAGTTTAGCCGTTGCTTCGGCATTGCTAGCGTCTAAGGTAAGTACTTCGGTAAACGCAGTCACAGCCTCCTCATATTTCGATGCTTCAAGATCTGCATTTCCTTTATCGAGAAGCTCCTGAATCTTCGCTAAACGCTCCGCCTCAGCTTGCGAGTTTGCGAGTTCATCATTACACATCTCAATTCTTCCCTTTGCGTAAGTAGATGCACTTTCAAAGGTTAATGCCTCCTCATATTTATCCTTCGCTGCTTGATAATCTTCTGCATCGTAGGCTTTATCTGCTTCTGCGATCGCTGCTTCGTACTTCGCTTTTTTAGCCTCCCGTTCTTCCTGTTCAGCCATTTTCTCCTCAATTTCCTTGAGTTTTTCTTTTGGATAAGATTCTTCTGGCTTTAACTTACTTGCCGCTTCGAACTTATCTCTCGCAGGACGCAAACTATTTTGCTTCATAAAGACATCTCCCGCCTTGATAGCTGCCTGATAGGCTTCTTCATTGGCTTTCGCTTCCGCTTCTTTATCCAATTGATCTTGCAATGTTGCTGCCTGATCCTTTGGGTATTGCTCTTCTGGGCGCATCGATGAAGCTTCATTGTATTTTGTGATCGCTTTTTCTATATCTCCAGCATCCCTTAAGTTATCTGCTGCCTCGATCAAATTGAAGTATTCTTGATTTGCTTGTTTTTCGGCTAATTCCTGATCTCTTTGTGCCGCAATGAGGGCATCGAGTTCCAAAATCTTATCGTTTGGATATTTTTCAGACGGTTTGTACGTCAAGGCCTCCTCGAATTTCGCCAATGCTTCTTCGTATTTTTCTGCGGCAAAGGCATCATCTCCCGCTTTAATCGCCGCTTGGTAATCTGCTTCGAGCTTTTCCGCCGCATTTTCTGCTTCTTTCAACAATGCCTCGATCTTGTTTCGCATGCGCGATGCTTGTGCATTATCAAGGTTGGGGGCTAATTTCCGATTATCCCATGCGAACTTCGCCACAGGTTCAGAATCCAAAAATGAAAAATCGGCTGTTTCACGTTCCTTAAATATCGACATTGACAAATCGTCGACTGGAGCGTATTCTGCTGAAGCTGGTGTGTCTTCCTCATTCAGGCTAGAGAAATCGAAATTTACTTTTTTTGATACGAAACCTGCTTTTGAGAATACTACATCAAACGGAGACGAGTAATTCACATCTCCCTTTAGTGTATATTTTCCATTCGAGGAGGTACTAGATGAAGCAATTGTACTGCCATTTTGAACGATTGCAACTGTTACTCCTCCCTCATTTTTACCCAAATCAAGGTTTTCAATTCTTCCGCGAAAAGAAAAGGTAATGCTCTGAGACCATACGAATGAGCTCAAAAACAATAAAATTCCGACAATAAAATACTTCATACTTTAGCATTTAAACGTAAGCCTGTACAACCAGTTACAGATTTGGTTTAAATTTGAATCACATTTATACAAATATCGCTAAAATAGTTCATTCGGCACTATGTTAAAGACCAATCAATGGAGTTACTGGGAGCGTAAGGAGATTTTGGAAGAAATTGACCTTGTAATTGTTGGAGCTGGAATCGTTGGATACAGCACTGCTCTTGCCTTCCAAGAGAACAATCCAACAGCGAAAATACTAGTTATAGAACGCGGACTATTGCCCAGTGGCGCTAGCACGAAGAATGCAGGGTTCGCCTGTTTCGGAAGTGCATCGGAAATCTATGACGATATTCAGTCTTTTGGTGAAGAGACCGTTTGGAAAACCGTTGAGTTACGTTGGAAAGGATTGCAAGCGCTGAGGAACCGAATTGGGGATAAGGGTTTAAAGCTTCACATGAATGGTTCCTGGGATTTATTCACGGAATCCGAGATGGATACTTTTGAGGCCGTTTCGCCCCAAATCACTTACTACAATGAACGGTTGGAGGAAATAACGGGAGAACGAAACGTTTTCAGTATCGATTCGGACGTCCAGCAACAATTCGGATTCAATCACATCGAAACGAGTATTTACAATCGGCTGGAAGGTCAAATTGATACCGGTTCGATGATGACGCGGTTTCATCAACTGGTTGTTTCCAAAGGAATTCATGTTCTTTTTGGATGTGAAGTCGATTCGATTCATGAGAAAGAAAACGGAGCGGTGTTGCACACTCATTTAGGTTCAATTGAGAGTAAAAAGGTTGCGGTGTGCACCAACGGATTTGCCCGTCAGTTATTGAAAGAAGATGTTGAACCTGCCCGAGCACAAGTGCTCATTACCAAGCCCATCGAAGGATTGAAAATAAATGGCACATTCCATTATCAAAAAGGCTACTTCTATTTTCGCAACATCGACAATCGAATTCTGTTTGGTGGAGGACGAAACCTTGCTTTTGAAGAAGAAACAACCTCCACGATTGCCACTTCGGAAAGAATCATGTATGCATTACACGAAATTTTAAGCGAGGTGATTCTACCCCAAACGGCTTACGAAGTTGATCATTCTTGGGCAGGCATCATGGGCGTTGGGTCAGTTAAGAAGCCGATCATCAAACACATCTCACCTTCGGTGTATTGCGGCATTCGATTAGGAGGTATGGGCGTTGCCATTGGTTCACTCGTTGGAGAAGAGCTCGCAAAAATGATTTCCACAAATGAAGAATAAATCGTGAAAATTTTGCTCGATAAAACATCGTTTCTTCAATAGTGCTATTTTTGGCAAAAATTAATCTCATGAGAAAAATACAACTCAACGATAAACACGAGGCACTCGGTGCGAAAATGGTCCCGTTTGCAGGATTTGATATGCCTGTTCAATACGAAGGTGTGAAGGTGGAACACGAAACGGTTCGAAATGCTGTTGGCGTTTTTGACGTATCTCACATGGGAGAATTTTTGATTACAGGTCCAAATGCTCTCGCGTTGATTCAGAAAGTAACGAGTAACGATGCTTCGGTATTATCGAAAGGACGCGCTCAATATAGCTGCATGCCGAACGGAAAAGGTGGAATTGTAGATGATTTGATCATTTACTGTTTGGAAGAAGAGAAATACCTTTTGGTGGTAAACGCATCCAACATCGAGAAAGATTGGAATTGGATTGATGCTCACAATTCGACGGGAGCTGAAATGAGAAATCTATCAGATGATTATTCGTTATTGGCCATTCAAGGCCCCAAAGCAGTTGAAGCAATGCAATCATTGTCTTCTATTGATCTTTCAGCGATTAAATACTACCATTTTGAGGTAGCTGATTTTGCAGGAATTGATCACACGATTATTTCCGCAACTGGTTATACAGGAAGTGGAGGATTCGAAATTTACTGTAAGAACGATCAAGTAGAGCAAATCTGGGACAAAGTAATGGAAGCAGGAGCTGATTTCGGAATCAAGCCGATTGGTTTGGCTGCTCGCGACACACTTCGTTTGGAAATGGGGTTCTGCTTGTACGGAAACGACATCGATGATACAACCTCTCCATTAGAAGCAGGATTGGGATGGATTACCAAATTGGCGAAAGAAGATTTCGTTGATAAGGACTTCCTTGCGAAGCAAAAAGAAGAAGGAATCACGAAGAAATTGGTTGCGTTTGAAATGGTAGAGCGTGGAATTCCACGTCACGACTACCCTATTTTGGATGCTGACGGAAATAACATTGGTCGCGTAACATCTGGAACGATGTCTCCTTCGATGAACATTGGAATTGGTTTGGGATATGTTGATATCGCGCACAAAGATCTTGATACGGAAATCATGATTGAAATTCGTAATAAACCTGTAAAGGCGAAGATTGTAAAGTTGCCTTTCTACAAGAAATAATAAAAAACGAAGGATTGAAAAACTAAAAATGCCGCTCATCGAGCGGCATTTTTAGTTTGTATTATTTTCTCTCTTTCAATTAAAGCATTTTCAATCTTTAATCGTTCTTCTATTCTACATTCCAGAGAACCATTTTTGGAAGTGACCTCCGATGAATGGAGTTGGTTCTTTTTTACCGTTGATCGCACTTACAAGGCTATACACCCATAATCCAACCACTCCAAGCATAGCAAACATCGCGATGAAGTAAATTAATATCCCTAGGAATGGAACGAAGGCAAAAATCATGGAAACAATTTGTATTCCAATTCCCAAAATAAACAATCCAAGCATTTGACGAATGTAAAAACTTGCGTCTTCATTCTTATCCGATCCGTTTTGCACCAATGCGATTATCCAACCGATTAATGTTAAATGTGCGACAATGGCACGTGTTTTTCCTGGTTCTTGCATTTCCATAATAGCGATTCGTTTAAATAGTTATGAAGCAAAGTTAAAAAAATCTCCTTCAAGAAGTTACTTGTGCCGCAACGGCATCCGTCTTCGGTACTCGGAAGATGAGCAACAACCCAACAACGAAGAAGAAAATGATGGATAAGATAGATGCGCGAATGTCATCCATGAGGTACTCCATGAACCCAAAGAAGAAGGTTCCGAAGACGATTCCTATTTTTTCTGTTACATCGTA
>JABXHO010000017.1 GCA_013373595.1 Flavobacteriales bacterium
AATGGGCTGGCATTTTCAAGTACCACAGTAATCGATTCCGTGCAGAAACCGTTCAACACGATTGGATTGATGGATGGAATTTAGGTCCTGACAATTGGGAACTCACCGCAGATTTGGACGGTGACGGAAAAGATGAAATCTACATTCGTTCTCCACGTTGGGCTGGAGTTCTCACCTATTCCCGAGGTCGACTTCGCTTGAAATACATTGTTCAAGGAAGAATTGATGAATGGGCACTCGGCGAGGACAACAAGGAATATGTTGGTCGATTCTCTCAAAATGGTCGTGATGAAATTTTGGTAAAGAGTCCTGAATGGCTCGGTTTAATCGTGTGGGATTCCAGAAATAATCGCTTAGATCTCAAAAAAATCCATCACGACTGGATCGACGGGTGGAATTTGGGACCAAATGATGAAATCTACATTGCTGATCTCGATGGTGATGGGTTGGATGAAATCTACATTCGAAGTGCAAAATGGGCAGGCGTCCTCAAGTGGCAAACCAACAAATTTGTTGTGCTTTGGATGGTGAAAGACTTCATCCCTGATATCAACGATGTGGAAGATAAAAAACTGGCGCTTACCGGAGATGATAAGTCGTATGGCGGAAAGTTCTTCGAAACAAAAGACGGCATTATTCACCGCGTGAACGGTCGCCTTGCTCTATTGATTTGGGAAAACAATCGAATGAATGTTCGTTTCGGGTTGTCGGACCGCTATTTCGGCGGATGGAATCTAGGCCCCAACGACAAATTCATCCTTGGAGACTTCCACAAAGTGGGAATTGAAGGACATGTCTTTGACGGAACTCAGGTATTGCCGCAGGATCATGTAACGAACAACTTAACGGATGTTTTCGTGCATAATGGCTGGGGAACGGGCATGCTTTGTTTGAATTATGTTCACACGGATTTCTCCCATGACAATTGGAAAGGTGCCGAATGGGTATTAAGTTGGATTCAATCCGAAAAACTCATAAAGATTTAAGCCGACCTTGACAAAGATCTACTCGTGTCTCGTTTGGGGCACGAGTTTTTTGTTACTCCTCAGGAGCAAGTCGCAACACAATCCCGTCGATGTCTTCTGAAATTTGAATTTGACATCCCAAACGACTATTGTCTTCTACGAAGAACGCCTGATCGAGCATGTCTAGTTCGTCATCACTTTGCTCGGGAAGTTCCGTATCCGATTCGAGGTAACACTGACACGTTGCGCACATGGCCATTCCTCCGCACTCACCTTTCACAGGAAGTTCGTAGGCTTTGCATACCTCCATGATATTCATGTTCATGTCCGTTGGAGCAGTCAACTCATGGCTTACTCCCTCTCGATCAATTATGGTAACGGTTATCTCGTTCATCTGAATAATTTGCTGTGCAAAAGTAAGGAAATCTCCTCAAAGAAAATGTTACTGAAGTTGCACTAATTAAAGATTCTCAAGTTCTGATTTCCATCCCACATGGTTTGATACATGCGCAGTCCGTAGACTGAATTCGAGATTGGAGATCCGTCGTACAATGAAAATGTGGCATTATTGCACGTGTCGTTGAGTTGCAAGAAGTTATTATCATCTGGAACGAGTGGTTGATCGCATGATGTCCCAACGGGATCGGCTGGAGAATGACGGTCGAAAGCCACAAAATCGCTTACACCTCTTCTATAAACGATGATTCCGCGTGAGCCTCCATTCACGTAAGCCCAACCGCTAACTCCCATTAACGCTGAGTAGCTCGGAAGCGAAATATCAATCGAGATATCAAAAGGAATGCTAGGTACTGGATGCTGATCATTTTTTGTACACCCTGTGAGCATTCCAAAAACCAGAAAAAATAAAATAAATCGTACCTTCATTGCGTTGTGTAGATATACAAATGTATGAAGTTTAGAACGTTTATTAGTGTCTTTTTATTGTTTCTAGCTGTAAATCTGTCTAGTTGTAAGAGCAGTTCGGACTCTGGGATGATGTCTCCGGAAGAGGTGACCGCGCAATTAGAAAAGCAAAACAAGAAGAAAGCAAAGGAGGCGAAGAAACTTCAAAAAGAAGCACACAAGCGTTATTGGAAGGCGCAAACGAAGGAAGCACGCAAATCCGTGAAGCGCAATAAACGACGCGCAAAACGTTTAGCGAGGCATCGGAAGAAAAGCGGACGGAGATAGTTGGTTCGAGTTTCAGATGGTTCGAGTTTCCGATCGTTCGATCCTGCGAGGACTGATTATACTCGAAGTCCGACCTTAAAGCAATAAGACTTCATCATTTCAAAATCCTTCTTATCTTTCTCCCATGCGAATAACTCTCTTATTTGGTTTGATAGTGATGCTTGCTTCCTGTGGCAATGAGGACGTGAATACTCCTTCGGAAGAGGTGATGGAAGAAAATGAGGTAGAAGTTCTCCCAGAAACGGAACCTGAGCCAAAAGCAAATTGTTATTACAACGGAAATTTGGCGGAAAACCTTTCGAAAGAAGTAATTGTTGATCTTCTGGGTGAGACAAATTACTCCGAATTCATTCGTTTGGATCGCGCGGAAAGTTTCATCAATTGCAAGAGTGGTAATGATATTGAGTTATTGAGTTTTGGTGATGAACGTTATTGCACGCCCAATTCCTATGATCTTCGCTACCAAATTGTGATCGACGGTGAAGCTGTTTTCTCTTTTCGAATGACTTCTGGCGCAGATATGAAATTTGAACCCGTATCAACGATTGTTGAAGAACAGCTGGAAGGATATCAAAAACTGTTGAGTGGTGATTTTGCAACTTCCTACGCTGATGCCCGAAAAATAGCCATCGAAAACGGTGTTGATTTATCCGAATCGGATTTAGAATTGGTTCCAGATGAGCAAAACACGACTCACAACAAGCGGTATTATTGGGAAGCAGAATTGGAATATGATCACAATTCTATTGCCTTACTTCAGATTGATGTGATGACAGGAAACGTAAAGAAAAAAGTGCTGACAATTGAATCCATCGAGTGATAAACCAAGGTTAACCTTCGAGTTCAATTAACCCTTCGGTTCCTTGCTCCCACAATTCCATTTGCTCGTCGAGTTCTTTCTTTTTCTCTTCGTATTCACCCAGAATTTTGGCTGATTTTTCCTCGTCCGAATAATCCAAATCTGCGAGTACAGCATCAAGCTCAGCAATGCGTTTTTCCAACTTTTCAATTGCTTGCTCCGCTCTACTCACTTGATTGTTGAGCTTATTCTTTTTTCGTTTGAGTTCCTTCTGCTCTTCGTACGACAATTTTACCTCAGAATTCTTTTCTGCACTCGACTTCTTCGGTTCCGATTTCGGAGCAAGATTCACCTTCTTAGGCTCAACAGCCATTTTTCGCTTCAAGAAATCCTTCACGCCATAGTGATGAATTTTCAACGAATGATCTTCAATGTCCCAAATTCGATTGGTCAACCCGTCGAGGAATTCACGGTCGTGAGAAACGACAATAAATGTTCCTTCGTATTGTTGCAAAGCACTTTTCAATACTTCCTTGCTCTGAATATCGAGGTGGTTTGTCGGCTCATCGAGAATCAAAAAGTTGGATGGACTCAACAACAACTGACACAAGGCCAGGCGAGTTCTTTCTCCCCCAGAGAGTACGCCCACTTTTTTGTCTACATCATCTCCACTGAACAAAAATGCCCCCAAAACGCTGCGCAAACTGGTTCGAATTTCACCTTCTGCTGTTTCATCTACCGTTTCGAATACCGATTTGGTTTTATCGAGTCGTTCCGCTTGATCCTGTGCAAAGTAAGCTACGTTCACATTGTGTCCATATTCCACATTTCCCTCAGCTTCAATTTGTCCCATCACCAATTTCAATAGGGTTGATTTCCCCGTTCCGTTGGCTCCAAGGAGAGCTATTTTCTCTTCGCGACCAACCGTGATGTTTACATCTTTGAACAACAATTTGTCTCCGTAGGATTTTCCTGCATTTTCGAGTTCAAGCACCCATTTCCCTGGTTGTTTACTTAAGGGAAACTTGATATTCATGGATGCCACGCGATCATTGTCCACTTGGATTCGCTCTGTTTTTTCCAATTTCTTGATAAGCGATTGAGCAAAGGCGGCTTTGTTCTTCTTCGCACGAAACTTGTTGATGAGTTCTTCCGTGTGCTTGATGTCCTTTTCCTGTTGTTTTGCGGCATCTGCCAAACGATCCAGTTCCTCGGCGCGCACCACTTTGTATTTGGAATACGCGAATGCAAAATCGAGGAGTTTTCCTTGTGAAATTTCCAAGGTTCGCTTCGTTACATTGTCGAGGAAAAGACGGTCGTGGGAAATAACCATTACCGCTCCATCAAATGTTTTTAAATAGTTTTCGAGCCAACTAATTGAAATGATATCAAGGTGGTTTGTCGGCTCATCGAG
>JABXHO010000085.1 GCA_013373595.1 Flavobacteriales bacterium
GACATGGGTAAAGTAATGGGGATACTTTCTGGAAAATTGGCTGGAAAAGCCGACGGAAAGCTTATCGCCGATACAGTGAAAGCTGCATTGTTGAAGTAATTCAACACAGAATTCAGGCATTCTACTCAAATTCCCTCTCCTAGAAAGATAAAAGGGGGTTTGTATCTTTAATAGTTGTAAAAAGCTGCGGAGTTACAGGACCGCAGCTTTTTTTAGTTTATCTTGGGGGTATGCCTTACCTCAAGAACCGTAATAATGACGAAGTCGAATTTTAAATCATATGTTTCTACTCATCGTTTCCATCTTATCCATTCTCTTTATCTACATTGATTATTACCGAAAGAAAAACATCGGACGAACAATACTGCTCGTAATTGTCTTCATCATCGCCCTTTACCTGCTCTTTCGCGTGATGCGCATTTTCCGATATGGATTGCTCTTTGCCCTCATCCTTCTTCCCATTTATTATTCGATTATCAGAAGGAAGAAGTCGCGTTCAAAAAACAACGGCAAAATATATTGATTCAACCCAGTGTTACAGAACGGTCAGGGACTCGAACTGCCAATTCAAAAGTTCAACATTCCAATTTACCCCAGCGCAGCCGAATACTCCAGCAGATCTAAGGTTTTGCTCGAATATCCATACTCGTTATCGTACCAAGCAACCACTTTCACAAAGTTATCGGTCAACCCCATTCCTGCCTGAACGTCAAATACCGAAGTGCAAGTTTCTCCAACGAAATCTTGTGACACGACAGATTCTTCCGTATAGCCTAGAATTCCGCGGAGTTCATTTTCTGACGCATCTTTCATCACACGACAAATCTCTTCGTAGCTAGCGCCTTTCGCGATGTTTACAGTCAAGTCAACGACGGAAACATCCATGGTAGGAACTCGAAATGCCATTCCAGTTAATTTTCCATTGAGCTCAGGAATTACTTTTCCAACCGCCTTGGCAGCCCCCGTTGTCGAAGGAATGATGTTGTGAAGAGCAGATCTTCCCAGTCTCCAGTTCTTTTTTGATGGACCATCGACTGTTCTCTGTGTTGCCGTAGAAGCGTGAATGGTAGTCATCAATCCATCTGTGATCTCAAAATTGTCGTGTAATACTTTGGCAATCGGTGCCAAGCAATTCGTTGTGCACGAAGCATTGGAGATGATCGTGTCCGATGCCTTTAACTGCTCATGATTAACACCCATAACGAACATAGGAGCGTCTGTGGAAGGCGCGGAAATCACTACTTTCTTTGCGCCAGCAGTAATGTGTTTGCCTGCCGAATCCAAGGTCTTGAAAATTCCAGTGCATTCAACCACGTATTCTACATCGACTTCATTCCACTTCAAGCTTTCAGGATCTCTTTCCGAAGTCACTCGAATTTCCTGACCATTTACGATCAATTTCCCATCTTTCACATCAACTTCTCCGTCAAACCGTCCGTGTACGGAGTCGTACTTGAGCATGTATGCCAAGTAGTCTACATCCAGCAAGTCGTTGATAGCAACAACCTGTACATTATCTCGTTGAGTCGCGATTCGAAGAATCAATCTTCCTATTCTTCCAAAACCGTTGATTCCAATTTTTATCATTCTTTCTATAGTTTAAATTGCTTCTGAAATAGTAATTAGTGTTAATAAGGCTCTGGGCTAATGAAAAGCCCGAACAGTACAAGATAGTGGAATTTCTTCCAATATTCTACTTCGATTCACTCAGTCTTCAATGAATGGCTTTGATCTTTGCAGTGAAGGTGTAAAATTGAGTCATCCAACTGTTTTTAGTGTAGACCTCTCTAAGAAAACGGCACGCTCTTTGAATAGGTATATCAAACCTATAAACCCAAGTGTTATGAAAAGAAGAAATACTATCGCAATCGGATTGTTATCAGTTCTTTTCTTTACAGCGTGTAAAAAAGAGGCATCGATTAACATTGATCAAAACAGAATTTACTCGGATTACGAAGTAACGTACGATCAAGAGTCAAATAGAACGGAGGTACAAGCAACCTTTCGAGTAGATCACAATTCAGGGACGAAAGTCGAACTCACGTACCCATCACGCGTTGGTTTCAACGAAGAATCAATGGCTTGGAGAAAGCTTGCAGGGATTTACGAAGCGCATTTTTCTGGAAATCTAACACATGGTGCATTTACGTATTTTGATGCTGATGGAAACCGATTCGACAATGCCGGATTAGCGGTTAACCCAATCGACCTTCCATACGGAATGAATAATATCAGCAAGAATGGAAATTTCTTTCTTCCATGGACAGGAGCCGCACTCCAACAAGATGAAACCGTTGAAGTTGTTATTAGCGGAGGAAGTCAGTCTGGAAAAGAAACGTTTCAAGCAACCGTAGTAGGTTCTAGCTACATTTCGCTTCCACAGTACAAGTTGGATCGATTGGAAGTTGGAACAGCACGAATTCAAATTTCAAGACAAAAAACATCGACTCTTCAGCAATCGAACCTTGCCGGGGGAAGAATCACATCAAAATATAAAAGCCGTGAAATCATGGTAAACATCACAGAGTAAATTTCATCATGCAAATACATGAAGACCTCGGTTCTCCTGATAACAATCAGAATTGAATCGAGGTTTTCTATTTATTCTACTAAACACCACAACCTATACAGCTTTGTGTCTTGACGAAGTCTAGCCCGTGTCCTTGTGGTGAAAAAAAATAAACCACGAATATACAAAGTACACTAGTTTTCCCATGGATTAACTAACCTTCAAACACAAAAACTAGTTGTGCTCAATCAACGCCTTTGCGTCGCAGTGTTCTTTTCAGTGAAAACTAAACACAGCCTTGTGTCTTGACACTGTCAAGCCTGTGTCCTTGTGGTGAAAAAATAAACCACGAAGACACAAAGTGCACTATTATTCCCATGGATTAACTAACCTTCAAACACAAAGACTAGTTGTGCTCAATCAACACCTTTGCGTCACAGCGTTCTTTTGGGTAAAAACTAAACACAGCTTCGTGTCTTGACAAAGTCTAGC
>JABXHO010000149.1 GCA_013373595.1 Flavobacteriales bacterium
CACATCCGTTGCATACAGGTTGGAACGACATATTGCTCATTCGTGCAACACGCGCTTTCGCTTCTTCGATAGACAATCCATATAAATCTGGTAAAGGTTGCGGAACTCCCGCTTCACCTCGACCTACGATCAATTTAATTGTTGATCCAATAGGAAGACGTTTCCCAGCAGGAACTGGTTTGTTTTTGTAGAGTTGTTGCAATACCGCACCATGTGCCTCCAAAGATGGTTTGTACTCCAATCTGTATCGGAATCCTCGACTCTTCAAGACAGAAGAAGCGAATCGTTGCGATTTATCCACCAAGTCTGGCATTTCCACCAATTGTGTTCGTTTCGATACACGCACCTTCACAACGTGAGATCTTTTTACATAGACATCCGTCAATTTCGTTGCTGCTGGATCTTGTGCTAAGATGGTTCCCTCCACTTTTGTTGGATCGTAAATTGAATCAAGTACTTCGTACGGCAAACCAGACTTAGACATCAATTTTTCCAAGTTGTTTTGGTTTTTCCCGATCAAGTCTGGCACTTCGATTTTTTCGTCGTGATACGTGCTTGAGGCAAGACATGATCGTAGGATGATGATTCCTAGCACATAGATCAAGATGATCAAACCAAGGTTGATCGCAAAGCTCTTACTCCAAATATAGTTTCCAATTTTTTTTACTAGTTCCATCCTTCAGGGATTAAAAGTTCGGAGACAATTGATGTGATTTATAGAATTCTTCGATGTATTCGTACGCCTCTTCGGCTGTATCCACCAAGCCAAACAAATCAAGATCAGCGGCAGAGATGTTGTTTTCCATTTCCAACATGGACGATTTTATCCATTCAATGAGTCCTGTCCAGTATTTCTTACCGATCAACACAACAGGTCGATTGTTGATTTTTTTGGTTTGAATCAATGTGAGCGCTTCGAACAGTTCATCTAACGTTCCAAATCCACCGGGTAATACCACAAAACCTTGCGCGTACTTCACGAACATCACTTTGCGCACGAAGAAGTAGTCAAACTCGAGATTATGCTCCTGATCGATGTATGGGTTATGGTTTTGCTCGAAAGGCAAATCAATGTTCAATCCAACGGACTTTCCTCCACCTTGCTGCGCACCTTTGTTTCCTGCTTCCATGATACCTGGACCACCACCCGTAATCACACCATATCCTCCTTCAGCTAACAATTCCGCTATGCGGACACCCATTTCATAGTAAGGATTGTCTGGTTTTGTTCTTGCCGATCCAAAAACAGAAATACACGGCCCAATTTTCGCCATGCGCTCATATCCCTCTACAAATTCAGCGATAATTTTAAAAATCGCCCAGCTATCATTGATTTTAATTTCGTTCCAGTCCTTTATAACTTTATTCATCTAATTGTTTTAATTCGTCCTACTCGGCAAGGTTCACTTCCACTTTTTTAGAAGCGCTATTTTTCAATGCATTTCGGAATGTAGTATAGTTGGCAAATGTAGCATAATCTATCCTATAACGGGGATTTGATTTCAAAATTATAGTTAAGCAAAGAAAGTTTAAACCTCCCCTTGCTGCGATCATTCATTTCTTGTACTTTCGACCTATGCGAACGATTCTTCTTTCTTTCATCTTCCTGTGCATGAGCTCTTTTTTGTTTTCTCAGCACTCTTTCTTTAAGCGAAGGGAAGATCTTTCAAAAGGACGACTTATTGGCACTTCGGTAGGAATTGGATCGTTTTGGTCGGGCAGCATGATCGGTTTGTCGCAAGTATGGTACAGCGAAGTGGATAAAGAACCGTGGCACACATTTGACGATTCTCGGAACTGGCTGCAAATGGATAAAGCTGGGCATTTTTACATCTCCCATAAAATCACGCAGTTTTGTAGAGACAAATACGTTTGGTCGGGGCTAGACAATAAGAAATCAACATGGATTGGCGCAGGGATTAGTATTGGTTACCAAACAACCTTTGAATTTTTTGATGCGTACAGCGCCGAGTGGGGATTTTCGTGGAGCGATGTTGCCGCCAATACACTTGGAACCATTTCGTACTCGGCTCAATCGCTCGTGTGGAACGAAGAACGGATCATTCCAAAGTTTTCTTATTCTCCAACACCCTATGCTAAAATTCGCCCTGAAGTATTGGGAAGCAACTTTGCTGAGTCACTATTGAAAGATTACAACGGTCAAACCTATTGGTTGAGTTTTAGTCCAGCGACTTTCTTCAAAGACAGCAAGATTCCAAAGTGGGCGTGTATTTCCGTTGGATACAGTGTGGATGGAAAATTGAAAGGCGATGCAGAAGTATATGCAGATGCCGCATCGGGAACAATTTATCAGTCACAACGAGAGTTTTTACTATCGCTTGATATTGATTTCAGCCGATTACCCATCAAACGTCCGTGGTTGAAGGCAATTGTCAAACAGCTTAACTACGTTAAAATTCCTTTTCCCGCTTTGCGCTTGAGTGGAGGAAATGTAGACGGATCGCTCCTTTATTTTTAATGCTTTTCTGCTTCTTTTCGCCTCACTCACTCTTCAAGAAACACACGTGATATAACTGCCGAAAACGAAAAATCCCGCCTCACTAGGAGCAAGACGGGACTTGATTTATATAACTATTAACAATCTATCCTATTTTTCTAACTCTACTTTAAACTCGAATGACACGATGTTTCCTTCACGTGGGTCGTCTGCCATACCGTATTCTCTTCGATCAATCTCACCTTCTCCAACGAGTACGACTTTTCCTTCTTCTTCCACTCGATGCACCAAGACTTTTTGTTCGCTCTTTTGTCCGAGCATCTCAAATGTTCCCACCAATTCGTATTCATGTTCTTTTTCGGTTGGAGTCATTTTCGTTCCAGCGTAACGCATCATCGGGAATTTCTCTTCGTTAAAATACTCCTCTCCCATAATTGACTTGTCGCGCATTGGAATGAAGGTAGTCAAGTTGAGTACTGGCATTTTCACCTCGAAAGAAGTATTCTGAAGATCATCGGCAAAGGTGAAGTGACCTGTGAACTCTTTGATCGCTCCTTTGGTCACACTTCCATCTGGTCCTAGTTTGAATGAAACAAGCGCTGTTTCTTTATCAATGGCGTACTTACCAGATAATTCATCGAATGAAACGTATGGAACTTCGATTTCCTTTCCATCTTCCGATTTCGGTGCAATTGCTTCGATTTCTTCCAATACTTTCTGTTCCTCTTCGTTCACAAGTAGCGGTGGCACCACAATTCCAATGATCATAATGAGCACTAACCCACTCATCGCTGCTGGTGCCTGCTGCACATTCTTGCTTCGACTATCAAAATAAAGAACTGCATTTGCCAACGCATAACCGATTAATCCTCCGAGGAAAGCTTCCACTCCACCGAATGACGCATTAATACGTGATTCGAAATCTAACATCCCTAAAAACAACAAAGCACAAATTGCATAGCAAATGAACAGCGCCAGGTTCTGACGTTTTTCAATGGTCCAAATGTGTTGAATGAATGTAGCTGCAAATGCTCCAATGAACAATCCTCCCACTACTTTTGGAAAGCGGATATCAATCAATTCGATATTATTCTCCTTCGCAAAGGTCCACAAGAGCGCAACAGCCAAAAGCGAATGCAAAATGTGTTTACTTCCAATTTCATGGTAGAAACTTGAAGCTGCAAATCCTACTGAGACCAAGAACACTCCGTATCCTTGCGCATTGAATGCTCCCATTAAGACTGCGATTCCAACGAAAAAGGACATTTGAACATTTACCGCTGAATCTTTCATTCCGAAAAATTTCTGCAAAAAATCAATCTTCACCTTGGCAAATTCGTACATAATGATTCCAATCACCGGCAAAATCAATGTTGCTTTGTCGCTGATATTGAAGTTCTTTCCTAAATAGATAAAGGAATCGTTCCAAAATACCGCAAAGAGAACGGCGAAAGAGACCAAAGGAGGAATCAACCGCACAATGGGCTTTCGTACTTTCGACCAACGACTTAACAAGAAGTTAATCGCCACTACTCCAATCAAGCTATACGACCAAACACTAGCTGCTTGAGTATCTTCAAAATCCATTTTGAGCATCAAACTCAATGCTCCGATGAACAATAAATGCAAAAGATCTATTTGCTGAAAACGTTGTTTTTTCAGAATAACGAAAGCTGCAATTCCGAGTAAAGCAAAGCTAAAAATGACGATTGGCCCCATATATAATTTGTTTTGTTGAACAAATATACAGTTATTTACCTAGGTAATTAGTTTGATCGGAGATATTTTTTCAGAATATTCTTTTGGTTTGATCATTTCATCCAATAAATAAAAGGAGCGCATCGCCTTCTTTATTAAAATGAATCCTACTTTCGTAAGAACGAAGAATCATCACACGCAACAATGAATCGCCACGAATTTGATCTGTTTCTGGCAGCCAGTTGTAGGTGACATTTCGCTAATTGAGTTCAAGAAAACAAACAATGGAACAACTCATCAAACATCTGCAACCGTATATTTCGCTGAACGAACGGGAAATTGAACTACTCCATAGCGCAGTCGAAAGAAGAAGCTACGCGAAAAATGAAACCATCTTTACAGAAGGAAAGGTTGCGCACGATATTTACTTCGTAACTCACGGCTGCGCACGATTGTTTTACAACGTTGACGGCGTGGATAAGACTGCTTTTTTCTACACCGAGGGACAGTTTATTTGTGCTGGAGAGAGCTACACGTATGGTGTGCCCGCCATTGAAAATTATCAAGCGGTAGAAGAAACCGAGTTGCTTATCTTCTCGAAAGAAAAAACGGAAATATTACTTAGAGAAGTTCCAAGATTAGAAATCATTGCACGCATCGCAACGGAAAACGAACTAATTACCTGCCAAAAAGTAATCGCATCATTTGTGACAAAGTCAGCTGAAGAACGCTACATCGACTTGCTCAACACTCAGGGAGAACTCTTCCAACGTGTTCCTCAACAATACATCGCCTCATTTCTTGGCGTGTCTCCGGAAACACTAAGTCGTATCAAGGCACGTGTATTCAAGAAGAATTCTTGACGATCGTCAAGTGGATTGAATAACGAAGGTCTGTCCTTTGTATCATCATTAAAATTGTTCCAAATGAAAGAAGCAAAGAAAGTACTTGTTGCTGGTGCATCAGGCTATTTAGGGAGACATCTAACTCAAACCTTAATCGAAAAAGGATATGAGACCCACGTAATTGTTCGCGATAAACGAAAGATGAACATCGAGGCTCCCAATCTTACCATTTTCGAAGCTGAAGTAACGCAACCTGAGACCTTGGATAAACTATTCAATGGCATTGATGTGGTGATTAGCGCAGTAGGAATTACCCGACAAAAGGACGGTCTCACGTATATGGATGTCGATTACCAGGCGAATGCTAATTTGATTGATGCCGCGAAAAAGAGTGGCGTGAAAAAGTTCATGTATGTTTCGGTACTCAATGGTGACAAGCTCAGACATCTTAAAATTTGCGAAGCGAAGGAAAAGCTCGTCGACTACTTGAAGTCTTCTGGATTGGATTACTGCGTTATTCGTCCCAATGGTTTTTTCTCCGATATGGGTGATTTTTTGAAAATGGCGAAAAGAGGAAGTGTTTATCTTTTTGGAGATGGAACACTCGAACTGAATCCGATTCACGGAAAAGATTTGGCCACGGAAATTATTCATTTGATCGATCAAGATCGAACAGAACTAAATATTGGCGGTCCTGATTTACTCACACAAAATGAGATTGGCGAGTTGGCACTGAATGCCTTCGACAAACCCAAAAAGGTCATTCACCTCCCCGATTGGATTCGCAGGTTTGCTTTGTGGAGTGTCCGAACGTTTACCCGTTCAAAAACATACGGCCCGATTGAATTCTTCTTAACAACGATGGTCATGAACATGGAAGCGCCACAATTTGGACATGAGAAACTGAAAGACTTCTTTCAAGCAGAAGCTCGTCGGATGAAAAATGAGTAATTGACAGAATTGTCTTTTACAACAACTGTTTATTCTTCAAATCCAACTCCAATGCTTTGTGGAAATACGGAAAGTGCAGGCTGTTCTCGATGAGTAACAAATGATCCATTCTGTGGCAATCACTTGCTACAAAATCTACGGCTCCTTCATCTACTAATCGTTCTGCTTGCTGCTTGACGTGTGGACCATAATGTCCCGTAAGTGAATTGAGGTTCATTTGGATCTCAATCCCCTTTTCGCGCCATTTGATTGCCTGATCAACCGATCCGAAGAAGAAAGTGTATCGCTCAAAGTGTGCCAAGACTGGTTTGTAGTTTTGGGTGAGCAATTGAAACAACAATTGCTCAATTTGATCTGGCTTGGTCATCATTGAAAATTCGAACAGCAAACGATTATCGCCAAATGTCAACAGCTTTTCTTTTTTCTTGAGTCGCTCCAACAATGTTTCGTCAAAGTAATATTCGGCTGCGGCTTCAATTTGAATCTTCAAGCCCAATTCCTTGGCTGTATCTTGCACTTGCTTCAGTCCATCCAGAATAATTTCAGGTGTATTTTTATAGTAATCGGACATGATGTGCGGCGTCGTGATTACTTTTTGATATCCCAAGCTTTCGAATTTTGCCAGTAGTGCGATTGATTCATCCATGGAACGCGAACCATCGTCAATTCCAGGAATTAAGTGGCTATGCATGTCGACTTTTAACACAGACAAATCAACAGGAGAAAGTCTCTTCCCTCTACGACGTCCAAAAAATCGACTAAAAACACTCATTATCGGTTGGTGTACATGCTTTCGTAATATTCGCGATACGAACCAGAGGTAATTTCTTCAATCCACTCTGCATTCTCCAAATACCAATCTACGGTCAATTCCAATCCTTCTTCAAATGTAACCGAAGGTCTCCAATTCAATTCATTTTCTAGCTTCGTTGCGTCGATAGCGTAACGCATGTCATGCCCTGCACGATCTTTCACATAGGTGATCAATTGTTCGCTTTCGCCCTCTTCACGTCCGAGTTTACGATCCATCAATTGGCATAAATACTTCACCAAATCAATGTTCGTCCATTCGTTGAGCCCACCAACATTGTACGACTCGCCTATTCGACCGTTATGGAAAATTGTTTCGATGGCACTGGCGTGATCTACCACCCACAACCAATCGCGAATGTTCTCACCTTTTCCGTAAACGGGAAGCGGTTTCTTGTGAACGATATTGTTGATCATTAAAGGAATCAACTTCTCTGGGAAATGATGACTTCCGTAGTTATTCGAGCAGTTCGACATTTTAATCGGCAAGCCATATGTATGATAAAATGCTTTAACGAAGTGATCTGACGAAGCTTTTGATGCAGAATAGGGACTTCTTGGGTCGTATGCCGTTGTTTCTTCAAAAAGACCTTCATCTCCCAAAGAACCGTACACCTCATCTGTTGAGACATGGTGGAAAACATGATCACCATCGGTCCAAGAATCCTTTGCTTGTTGCAATAAATTCACCGTTCCAACTACGTTGGTCATAACAAATTCCATTGGTCCCTCGATAGAACGATCTACGTGCGATTCTGCAGCAAGATGAATCACATCTGTTACTTCAAGCTCCTCAAATACTTCTTTCAATTTAGAGCGATCGCAAATATCACCTTTTACAAATGTGTAATTGGATTCATTTTCGACATCTTCCAAATTCTTCAAGTTTCCTGCGTAGGTTAGCTTGTCGAAGTTGACAATTCGATAATTAGGGTATTTCGTTACCATCAATCGAACCACATGCGAACCGATGAACCCAGCTCCTCCCGTAATTAAAATCGTTTTATCGTATTTCATAGTTTTCTGCTTCAGCTTTAGAACGTCTTATAGACTCCAATATTCTAAATCGTGAATTTTTCCTTGGAAAATTCCTTTCACATCAACAAAAACTCCTTTATCATCTTTCATCATCGCTTTGAAATCGGCTTCCGTCATCGATTTGTATTCCGCGTGATTTACTGCTACGATAATCGCATCGTAATCGTTTGATGTTTCAGAGGCCAAACCTACACCGTATTCGTGTTCCATTTCTTCGGATGAAGCATGAGGATCGACCAAATCAACGGCTACTTGGAACGAGCGCAATTCTTTGATGATATCAATCACTTTGGAGTTACGGATATCCGTCACATCTTCTTTGAACGTGGCTCCCATCACCAACACTTTCGCGTTCTGGATGCTTTTTCCTTGTGCCAAGATCTTTTTTACCGTTTGCTTTCCGATGTAATATCCCATCGAATCGTTCACATAACGACCACTCGTAATGATTTTCGAATGGTACCCTGCTTGACTTGCTTTGTGTGTCAAATAGTACGGATCAACTCCAATGCAATGTCCACCGACAAGACCTGGCGAGAAGTTCAAGAAGTTCCACTTTGTTCCTGCCGCTTCCAACACGTCGTACGTATTGATTCCCAAACGATCGAAGATGATGGAAAGTTCGTTGATCAACGCGATGTTTACGTCACGTTGTGTGTTTTCAATAATTTTCGCTGCTTCCGCCACTTTGATGGAAGATGCACGGTGCACTCCAACATGAACGACCAATTCATACGTTTTTGCAATCTCTTCCAATGACTCGTCGTCACATCCAGAAACCACTTTCGTTACGTTTTGCAGCGTATGTTTCTTATCTCCTGGATTGATTCTCTCTGGCGAGTATCCAACTTTGAAATCCTCATTGAATTTCAAGCCTGACATTTCTTCCAAAATCGGCACACAATCCTCTTCTGTACAACCTGGATAAACCGTCGATTCGAACACGACATAATCACCTTTCTTCAAGACTTGCGCAACTGTTGTTGTTGCCCCCAAGAGCGGCGAAAGATTTGGAAGGTTCGCATCATCAATTGGAGTTGGCACTGCCACCACGAAAAACTCAACATCTTTCAAGTCTTCGAGTTTCGCCGTAAATTCGATGTCGCATCCCTCAAATTCAGAAGCGTCCAATTCACTACTTGGGTCGATGTTCTTCTTCATTAATTCGACACGCTCTTCATTGATGTCGAATCCAACAACTTTAATGTTTTTCGCGAATTCCAACGCAATCGGCAACCCGACATATCCGAGTCCAATTACGGC
>JABXHO010000053.1 GCA_013373595.1 Flavobacteriales bacterium
CTTGACACAGTCAAGCCCGTGACTTAGTGGTGAAAAAAATCAACCACAAAGACTCGAAGTGCACAAGGATTACCATCGTTTAAATGAATTTTAAAATACAAGTAAAGCCTCGTACGAACAGCACTTTTGTCCCTTGGCGTTCTCCAGAGTAAACCAAACACAGCTTCGTGTCTTGACACAGTCAAGCCCGTGACTTAGTGGTGAAAAAAATCAACCACAAAGACTCGAAGTGCACAAGGATTCTCATCGTATAAATGAATTTTAAAACACGAAGGAAAACTCTTACAAATAACATCTTTTGAGCCTTAGTGTTCTCCAGAGTAAACTAAACACAGCTTCGTGTCTTGACACAGTCAAGCCCGTGTCTTAGTGGTGAAAAAAATCAACCACAAAGACTCCAAGAGAACAAGGATTACCATCGTTTAAAATTACCTTAATTCAAACCTAAAGCTGATAATCAATTGTTGCTTCGTACCTTTACCCAAAAATTGAGCATTTTGGGAAATTTCAAAGAATTAGGAATCAGTCAAGGTTTTGTAAAGAGTTTGACAGAAATGAACATCGTCGAACCAACCGACATTCAAAAGAAGGTAATTCCAGTTCTACTCGCCGAGTCAACTGATATTGTTGCACAGGCACAAACAGGAACGGGAAAAACAGCCGCTTATGGACTTCCTTTACTCGAAAAAATGGATGCCCAAAATAAATCCGTTCAAGGTCTCATTCTTTGTCCTACGCGAGAATTGGCGCAACAAGTAGCCAAACAACTCTTCAAATTCACGAAGTATTCCGACAAGATTTTCACCGAGGCTGTTTACGGTGGAGAAAAAATTGATCGCCAGCTGACAGCACTACAGCGTCCCACCCAAATTATTGTTGCCACTCCTGGTCGACTTATCGATTTACTAGAACGCAAAGCTGTCAATCTTGAATCTGTTCATACGGTTGTTTTGGATGAAGCAGACGAAATGTTGAGCATGGGATTCAAAACGCAATTGGACGAAATATTGCGTTCCCTTCGAAATGTGGAGAACAAATGGCTATTTTCTGCAACTATCCCGAAAGGAATTCAAGAAATTATCTCTACCCACCTTTCTGAAGATGCAGAGAGAATAACGGTAAGTCGTGGAAACATTGTGAATACGAAAATCACACACGAATATGTTGTTTGCAACGAATCAGATAAACTCAATGCTTTGCTTCAATTCCTGAAATCGCAGCACAAAAATCGTGGGGTTATTTTTTGCCGAACAAAAGCAGCAACGCAGAAGCTAGCCAAACAGCTCATTGCTCGAAACATTGCTACCGATGCTATTCACGGTGATTTATTGCAGAAAGAACGCGATAAAGTAATGCGCGCCTTCAAAAACGAAACGCTGCGTGTACTCGTTGCTACCGATGTGGCCGCGCGCGGAATAGATATTTCAGGATTATCCTTCGTGGCGCATTATCAACTTCCAGAAAGTGATGAATACTACACACACCGAAGCGGACGAACAGCACGGGCTGGAAAAGAAGGTGTTTCCATGTGTTTTGTAGATACATCAGAAATAAAAACGCTGCGCAATTACGAACGTACATTGGGATTGAAGTTTCGACAAGTGAAGTAATTAATCAAACACGACCTTCGTTAATATCACTTCCCCATCGCGTTCGAACAAGACATCAATTTCATCTTTCGGATTAAAATGTCCTAAGGCTTTCATGTAATCTTCCATGGAATGAATATCGAGATCGCCCATTTTTAGAATCACATCGTCTTTCTGTAATTCCGCATTCGCAGCAGGTCGTCCATCCTTCACGCCATCAATTTTCAACCCTTGACCATCGAACAAATAGTCAGGGATAATTCCCAAAGTCACTTTAAAGCTACGCTTTCCAGCACTCGCATCACGTGTCTTTTCAAATTTTAAGTCCTTCTTCTTGTCTAGCCGAATAATCAACTTCTCAATGTACGTTGCGACATCATTCAAACCTTCAAAATTGATCAACTCCACATCATCTTCTGGTTTGTGATACTGTGCGTGTTGTCCTGTAAAGAAATGCAGAACCGGAACGTCATTCAAGTAAAACGAAGTGTGGTCGCTAGGTCCCATTCCCGAGGAATCCAGTTTGAACTGAAATTCAGGAGATGTAATCGTTTCCATCGCGGGAACAAATGAGGGAGAGGTACCAATTCCACTCACAGCCAATCGACGATCCTCATCCAAACGTCCTACCATGTCCATGTTGATCATAAACGAAATAGCTTCCAATCCAGATGTTTGGGAATTAGCAAAGAAATGCGAGCCGAGCAAACCTTTTTCTTCGCCTGTAAACGCGATAAAGATGATATTATGCTTCAATTTTTTACTGAAGAGATTTTCTGCCAATTGTAGCAGTGCCGCTACTCCACTTGCGTTGTCATCTGCTCCGTTATGCACTGCATGTTCATCGCTGAGAGAGTTTTCATCTCCCCATCCCAAATGATCGTAATGTGCTCCAATTACGATGCTGTACTTCGATCCGTTATCTATACTACCGATTACATTTCTGCCAGAAAGTTGTTTTCCTGTAAACTCAGTATCGTGTGGGTGCGCTTTCGTTTTTTTAGAGAACTCTTGGAAGTAGGAATCATTTTGAAAGGGTTTCAGACCAATCGTTTCAAAACGCGAGGCAATGTAATGGGCAGCCACTAGTTCGCCCCGCGTTCCAATTTCTCTTCCTTCTAACGAATCATGCGATAAGACCGTCACGTCCGTAATCAATGATTCATTCACTTGTCCGAACGCGATTCCGCCTACAAGTATAATCGTGAGAAGTAATCCGTTTTTCATCTTAATGCTTTACGAATGAACGGTGCTCTTCATTAACTCCATCAGTTAGCATAAAAATGTAGTTTCCATCTGCTAACTTCGACACGTTGATTTTCTCTTTTTGATAGCCATTGAACTCAAGTGAGAACTCGTCCTCTTGAACAACTTTTCCCGATGAATCAATGATACGAGCTTTAAAGTCACGGTTTTGTGGCGCATAAAATTCAAATGTAATCTTGTTTCGCACAGGATTCGGATACATTTCTAAATCCAATACATGCTCCCCAGTCAAGGTCACTTCATCCAATGAAGCCTCTCCTTTATTGATGTACACTTTGAAGATCGTGTTACTCGCCTCACTTTGACTTCCATCATTTACGAAGAAAATATTCTCCGCTGTACTTTCGATTCCTCCATAAATGTATCCCACCAGTGTTTTTGTTTGAGGAACGGAATTCAAATCCAAAATCTCATGTGTTGGATAATACTGACGAACAGGAATAAACTCTGCTCCTGCTCCGACTAAGGCAGGCATTTCAATGTAATTCAACTTCACTTCTTGCATCGCTCCGTTTGCATCACGTGTAACGCGACTAATTGTTTTCACAAATGGAACATCAACATCTTCCACTAAATTGTTTTGAGCATCGAGCGTAAATTGACTCAAACCACCAAAGAAAAGGGTGTGCATCGTATTGGCATTTGCATCATAAATTGGGAAGGATGCACTGTGGTATTGACTCAAATACTGGTTGAATGAATTATTGACTGTATATCCAGTGCTTGTTACGTCAACCGAGTTCAAGTAAGGCATATCGACGTAATCAAACACCCCTGAAAATGCTGTATAACCGTGCTCTCCATTCGGAAAGATCTGTGGAGCCATGTTGTAATCTCTTCTATGAAGATTAACAGTATCGTGCTGTGCTACATAGTTTAGAATGCTCAAATTGGTACCGTCATCGTTGATCTCAAATGTGCGTACATCATTCGTGTAAATCTGTGTGAATCCAGGTCCATGATTCGGTCCCATTGGGTTATACGCTCCATCAAACAACTGTCCTCCAACGAGGTAGAATGTTCCATCCATATAACCAAGTTGACCTCCTGTTACTTTCATATTGAGATCAGAAATCTGACGAAAATAAGGCGTTACACTCGCGTTGTTGATGACTGCATTGGCCAATTCATCCAAAGAAACAGCCGTTAAATTCGGGAAAGTAACATGTCCACCATTGATGGCGCTGTAACCGTATCCTCCCACAATGTACAATGTTGTATCGCGTTGAAAAAAATTCTGGTTAGTCGATTGAACCTGCTCAAAAATTGCTGCAGGAAGCATACTCAAGTCACTGCTCCATACTTGTTCCGAAACAGGGTCAATTACGAAAACATTCTTGTTGTTATCCGATTCTAAAAACGCTGCAAAAGGCTGACGTTGATGCAATCCATCGATTCTTCCTCCAATAGCAACCCACTTTTCATCTGATGTGAGTCCCCATGAAAATGAGTGTAAACCCGGTGCATTCGGGATTTGCAAGGGCTCCATTTCAATTGTAAATTCTTCGGGCGTTTGACTATAAACAGTGGGGATTAGTCCCAATGCTAAGGCTAATAGTAAGTGTTTCATTGTTTTTGGTTTGATTGATATAACTCGTGCAATTTACCACGTTGGTTTGGTTTGGATTGTGACGTGTGTTACAGAACTCTTTTGATGAAATTTTGGTGATACATTATCTTCTCTTTATGCCTCAAGAACATGATGAAACTCATTTTCCACAAGGAGAAAGCTTTCTAACTTTGAGAAATGATTACCTTAAACAAAGCTTTCCATAATGCAATATTCGATACTCGCTCAATCTACCGCTAAACAAAGCGCTTCTATCAACATTAAAGAAACCAAAACAGACTTTGGGATTACTCCAGAAACCGCAGACACCTTGCCAAGTCCTGCAGAACTGTTTTTAGGGGCATTTGCCTCCTGTGTTTTGAAGAATGTGGAGCGTTTCTCAGGTTTTATGAAGTTCTCCTACTCACGCGCGGAAATTGAAGTGAATGCCGTTCGTCTGGAAAAGCCACCTCGAATGGATGAAATCTACTATACCCTTCGAATTTTTTCCGATGATGAAAAACTGAATGTCCCGCTTCTCAAAAAGAACTTGGAAAAATTCGGAACGATATACAATACCGTGAAACTATCGAGTTCAGTAGATGGTGAAATTTTGGTAGTTTCGGAGTGAATAATAAGCGAACAATAGAGCGTTTCATACCTCCGTCTGTAACAACAGTCTCATTCAATCACATTCAAAAAAGGTATTTTCACCCAAAGCCAAAATACCGATTATGAAATACGCACTTTTTTCCTTTTTCGCCTCTTCTCTAATCTTTATTGGTTGTGAACCAAACGCCAACTCTTCCTCGGAGGAAGTAGAAGTACAAATTGAAGAGGTCGATACGGTTGATTATCTCAAAGAAGGTCAACAAATGGCAACGCAAACACAGATGATTCTAGGAAAGAATCTGATGAAAGCGATTCAATCTCAAGGAACAGAATATGCCGTCTCTTTTTGCTCTAACGAAGCCATTCATTTAACGGATAGCATGGCACTTGCACTCAACGCTCGATTGAAGCGTGTTTCCGACAAAAATCGAAATCCAAATAACAAGGCAAGCGAAGCTGAATTGGCGTACATAAATCAGGTGAAAACTGCTATTTCAGAAGGAAAAATGGCCAAACCTCAATTGACGAAATCAGGAAATAAGCGAATTGGCTACTACCCCATCTTTACCGATAAAAGGTGTATGCAATGTCATGGTTCACCCGAAAGTGATATTTCTCCCTCCACTTTATCCAAAATAAACGATCTTTACCCCGACGATCAGGCGAAAGGTTACCAACCAGAGCAGCTTCGCGGTATTTGGGTCGTTGAAATGGATAAAACAAATTAACATGAAACACTTCTTTCTTGTCGTTCTTCTTTTCGGAGCGGCATGTACGCAACAAACACAAAAAGAACAAACGACAGATAAAGAACTAGTTGCTGAGGAAACCCCACAAGAGATTGTAATGAAGAATTTTCAACTGTTGGTCGATTCAGCCAACGTTGACGGCTCAATTCTCATTTTGAGCAAAAACACTTTCTACTCCAACGACTTCGAATGGGCGAACGAACGACACATACCCGCTTCCACCTTCAAAATTCCGAATTCAATGATTGCCTTAGAACTAGGTATCTTGGAAAGTGATAGCTCCATGATTTATTGGGATGGTAAGCAACGTTTCATGGATCGTTGGGAACAAGATTTATCCCTTCGTGATGCTTTCCACCTTTCTTGTGTGCCCTGCTATCAAGAAATTGCGCGTAAAGTTGGTGTAGACCGTATGATTGAAAAAACCAACGCACTCAATTTTGGGAAACTAATTATTGACAGTACGAACATCGATCAATTTTGGTTAACCGATGACGCACAAATCAGTCAGTTTGAAGAAATTGATTTTCTGAAACGCTTCCACGAAAAGGAATTGCCTATTTCTGAGCGCACGCATGAAATCATGAATCGAATGATGATTATTGAACAAGATGATCGTTACGTACTTCGTGGAAAAACAGGTTGGTCGGACAGTGGCGAAGAACACAATTGTTGGTTTGTTGGATCGGTTGAGTCGGATGGAGTGTTCCATTATTTTGCGACAAATATTACTCCTGCATACGACACCGATATCAGCGAAATCGTTTCCATACGAAAAGAGATATCAATTAAAGCGCTAAAGCAGCTTGAAATTTTATAAAAAAGAAACCCGCGACAACTTGCCGCGGGTTTTCTGATTTCCTCGTTAAAGAATTGTTAGTTCTTCATAATGCGAAGCGTCGCTTTTGATCCTAAACGATCAGACATTTCAATGAAGTAAACTCCCGCAGGCTGGTTCAATTCAAAGTTAGCTGAAACAATATTTTCGAACGAAACGGATTGTACCAGTTTTCCATCCAACGATACTACGCGCACATCAATTGCAGCTTGCCATTCCGAAAACTCCATATTCACAACGCCGCTTGTAGGGTTTGGATAAACATTGAGTAATCCTTCCAATGTATTTTCAATCAAACCAATCGTTGTAATTGCGACACATGCAGACGTATCTGTACATGAATTTTGTGTCACTTCAACCGCGTAATTTCCATTTTGCGTAGGCGTAAAAGTCGCATTTGTTTCACCAGAAATGGCGCTCATTCCGTTATCGCAATCCAACCATTGGTAGGCTGCTCCAGTTGCATCTGCCGTAATCACGTTACTCGCAACGGTCGTTCCAACATCTACTGTATTCACTGTCAAATCAAGTGTCACAATCGAATCGCATCCCGTTGCTGCACCTCCCGTAAAGGTAAACGTTGCGGTGTTATTACTCGTTGAATAGGTATTTCCGTCTACCCACGTAAAATCTCCACATGAAGACTGAACATCAGTTGCTGTAACAGCCGAATTTACTGTCAGATCAAGCGTAACAATAGAATCGCAACCGTTTGCTGCAGCTCCCGTGTATGTATACGTTGCCGTATTATTACTTGAGGAGTAGGTATTTCCATCAATCCATGTATAGGCGCCACAAGATGATTGAACATCTGTTGAAGTAGTTGGTCCATTCACAGTAAGGTCCAATGTTACAATAGAGTCGCATCCGTTTGCTGCACCTCCCGAGATTGTATATGTTGCAGTACTGTTACTTGAGTTGTACGTATTTCCGTCAATCCATGTGTACGCTCCGCATGATGATTGGACATCTGTTCCAGTCGCAGGTTGAAGAAGAGTAAAGTTAAGCGTAGCAACCGAATCACATCCGTTGGATGCACCTCCAGGAAACACCATAGTGGCAGTGTTATTACTGGTAGAATAAGTTGTTCCATTCGCCCACGTATATGGTGAACAAGATGTTTGCGTATCCACTCCGTAAACAACTCCTGCTTGTTGGTTGTTTGATGTAATTGTTGCTCCCGAAGCAATCCAATTTGATGTAGTACCAGAAAGTGCAAAACCATTCAAGGTTCCTGTGTAGAGGTTATTCGATTCTGGAAGTGTTGTTACTCCTGTATTCGTTCCTCCTGCAGTACCTTCATTAAAATGGTAGTTTCCGATCAAATTTGTTTGTGCTGTTATAAATTGCGTTGTGGCTCCTCCCAAAATTTGACACGGTGTACGTGCCACGTTCCAAATACGAAGCTCATCGATTCGTCCGGGGAAATATTGCGCATTGTTCGTTCTACTCCCAATAGTCATAATGTTATTATTTCCAGTGGAAGATGTCCCACCTCCAGATGTTGATTGAAGAACCCCATCAAAAAAGATTTCAATTTGTCCTGTCGAACCTCTCCATGTACATGCTACGTGCGTCCATTGGTTCGCAGGTATTGATGAATTTGTCATTTGAGAGTTTGTATTGCTGACATAGAAGTAAATCACATTTCCAGAAGCGATTGACATTGAGACAAAGTTACTAGCATCCAATTGGGCAAAAACAATACGTGAAAAGGTATTTCCTTCGGGATATACCCACGCCTCAATCGTGAAGTCATTTCCTGGAATATTGTTAAATATGGATGGCAGCGGTGCCGTTACATTGTCGTCAACTCCATCGAAGTGTAAACAATTTCCAGGCGATTGCGAAAAGCCTGTTGTTGCAAAAAGTGCAAAAAGAATGGTAAGTAAGTTTAATTTCATAGTATCGTTTGTTTTCCATAAATGTACGTCATTTACGACCAACCATGAAATGTTTTTTAGTTTACTACGACAGGCAGTTCAATGAAAGAAGCATGAGAAATATTTCGCATAATTTCATACGTCGGTTTGCCATGTTTGGGACATTTATCAAAAATACTTTTGTCGGCTCCAGCAATGGCAATGCGAATCGAATGTCCTTTTTTGATCAAAACAGAAGTTGGCCATATTTTGAAAGCTACTTCTGTAACTTCACCTTTGATCATTGGCTGCGCATCACTTTCATTAAACGAATGCATATTGAAGGTAGAATCGCTTTCAGCTAATTCCTTTCGATGAATCAGGCGCAATCCACCTTCGGTGATGTACGTACTTTTCCCATTTTCATCCACATCTTCGAGATACACCAATATAGCACCATCCGAATGTGATGAACTCATTTGTAAGCGAACAACAGGAGTTCCTGTTATTTGAACATCATCGTTTACAGGTTCAGAAGTGTAAACCAACATGCGTTCGTCCATCTCGTTTCGGTTGTTCAAGTTCTTTACAGGCCCACCCATTTGTGTCGTCCAACGGTTGTTTTTACTTGTATAAACTCCAAAATCTACTTTATAGGAATCGCTTGCCTCCATTTCAGTTGGACGGTTTGTGCTCAGTCCTCCATTTGCATTGAAAAAATAGTTTGTTTCAACCGTTCCAGGAATCGGCCATGCATCTGACGAATGGTATTTTTCTTCTCCCATATTGAAATAACGCACCATTGGCCACTCTTCTACTCCTTTATCAATTCCTTTGAGGTGTTGATCAAAGAAATCCAATTGCAACTGATTTTGCATTTCCACTCTCGGCACCGGGTATTGCAAACTATCTTCTACAGTAAAAGGGCTGGCGTGACTCCATCCTCCATGGGACGTCGACATCAGCAACACTTTTTGAGGATTACTGAAATGCTCCAATCGCTGCAAGGTGCCTTCTGCTGTTCCGGCATCCATCCAACTCGTAAGAACCAACATCGGTACCTGTGAGGCTTCAATTTCCTCTTTCCAATGCACCGGAGAACACATTTCGTAGTTAAAACTTCCGAAGTCCGTGTCTCTAAACTCACCGTCTTTTACAGATTTGTACACACGCATGTTCTTCTTGTGTTCTTTCAAGGCGAACTTGAGTGAATCTTCGGAAACGGGACGAATTGATCCTCCTACAACTATCGAACGGTTTCGATCGAGCATGCGAACATAGAATCCCCATTTCTTGATAAAGTTACTCGCGACCAATCCATAAGGGCGAGCTGGACTTCGATACAAATCGAAATCGGACCATCCAGGAATCACGGCTTTTACAGCGGGATGTTTCGTAGCACACAATAACTCGGCCGTTGTGCCTGTATATGAAGTTCCGTACGCACCAACATTTCCGTCCGACCAAGGTTGCGCAATGATCCAATCCACAACCGTCTTTGCATCCATTACCTCCGTAGGCGAATATTCCGACTGACGCGTTCCAAAAGAAGCTCCTGTTCCGCGCGTATCTACAATCATAATGACATATCCGCTATCATTAAACAACTTATCTCGGCCGTACAATGTTGGAGTTGATTCTGTGTCTTTCTTACTGACTGAAGAGCGCCAGTAACGCTCAAGCATGATCAAGGTCGGAAGTTTCTCTGCAGTTTTCCCTTCAGGCAAGTAGACATCTGCCGCCAGCTTGACTCCATCGGGCATTTCGATATAGTGAGAACTGAACTGTTGTGCATTCAGAAAAACAAAGTGGAATATTGCCAGAAAAGAAAGAATGAAATACTTCATGAGTCGGTTAGTAATTTGAGGTTGAAGTTAGCATAAAGTGAAAACCCGTAGGAAATGTATTTGCGATTCACCTCATCAATAATACCTAAATCCAATAAAAAAAGAAAGCGAGCCTGTTTTCAGACTCGCTCTCCGTTATAGATTTATCCCAATTGAATTATGGGATTTTCACGTATTCTAAGAGTTTTGGATTCGCAGCAGGGGCTGTTTCAGCATCAAAATTCAACCCAAGTACTCTTCCTTCAGTACGGCGATTCAATTGGTGCAACATCTCGAACAATTCGGTATCTGTGCGCTTAAATTGATTGATGTATCGCTCCGTTAGAACAACCTTCTCCACACCAGTCATATCAATTGGTTGAGAAGTGAAGTATTTATCTCCCTTTTTCCATACCATTTTTGGGTTACTCTCCCCTTTTCCAACAGGAACAATTCGACGTGGATCGATTCCTTTTTCTTCAACGAGGTATTTGTAACAAGCTCTGGCACGATTTTCAGATAGCTTTTTGTTTAAGGTGCTTGATCCTCGTGAATCCGTGTGTGAACTCAATTCAAGAACGAGTTCTGGAAATTCAACCATCAATTCATATACGTACAGCAAAGAATCTGTGGAATTAATCGTTTCGTCAACTAATAAGTCCCATTTTCCATACGGATATCGAACTTCAGGAAGACGAATTACGACATCTTCAGGTGGAGCAGGCTCGGAAATTGAGCACGATGTTGTTGCTGTTTGACCGATAGCATCCACAACCGTTAATGCATATTCACCACTTTTCTTCAAGCCACTTAAATCTTCCGTTTTCTTCCCGTTCGACCAGCTAAAATTGAATGGCGGTACTCCTCCCTCCAAAATAGCATCTACAGAACCGTCACCAGCACCAAACTCTGAAATATTTGTTCCCGAACACGATACGGAAAGCAACGGTGGCGTGTAAATTTCAATTGAATAAATATCACTTCGGTTTCCATCTCGGTTACTCGACCAAAAGGCATTTTTTCCGTAGTACGCAAAATGCGCATCAAACTTTGGCGAGTTGATTCGATTGCCTAAGTTCACCGGTTTCGACCAGCTTGTCCAATCTTTTCCTCGTACGGAGTAGAAAATATCAGCATCACCTTCTCCACCGAAACCATTACTTGAAAAGAACAAGGTATCCTCTGTTGGACATAAGAATGGAGAAATTTCGAAACCTGCCGAGTTAATGGTATTTCCCATGTGAATAGGCTTCGACCATGTATTTCCTTCTTTTACGCTAACGTATAAATCTTCATTTCCTACGGAATTGCTTCCAACGAATGACATTACGATAACATCTTCCTTTTCGCCTACATGAAATTGATAGAACTCACCATCAATATCTAACTCAGGAATTTCAATCGCTTCAGGACTCGACCAGCCCATTGCTTTTTTCGTAACGAAAGAGATTCCTTTTTTCTGGTCTTTCTTTCCCAAGTACGAATTCAACAGGAAGAGCTTGTTCCCATCCGTGCTCATTCCTATCACGGCATTATTCATCTTGTTATTGAGTCCATTTACACTGGCTGTTTCGGCATAACTTCCATCCTCTTGACGTGTTGCTCGCCAAATATCTTGATCGAACTCACCTCCCGTATTCGCAGGCTCAAATGTTCGAACAAAGTAAATCGTAGAAAGGTCGTTTGATAAAATGGGAATTCCCTCCTCGGAAAGTTCATTATTCACCGTCCCTCTTAGTCTTTCTGGATTGGAATGATCCCAGAATTGAGCCGTACTCGTTAAACTTAATCCAAGCGCTACTCCAGTTAGTATTAATCCTTTTTTCATTTCAATCATCTTTTATCTACCTAACATTATTCCCAAAACAAGCTCGTGACCACCAGAAGTGATTTGGTTGAATTGTGTTGTTGAGTAATCAAATGAGTACCCGAACTTGAATTTATCACTGATGCTCATTCCTAACATAGCTACAATTGCATCTCCGTGTCGATACGACGCCCCGAACCACATTCTTTTTTGGTATTCCAGTTGAACCGTTCCTTCAACGGAAAGAGGTGTTCCCACTACAATTTTTGCAAGAGCACTTGGCATTAAGGCAAAGTCGTCATTCAATGGAATTTTATACCCTCCTGTCAGGTTGATGTGCATGCGCGGATCATAATTGGCCGTTCCAGCACCGAATGAAATGAGATCTCGTGTTAAACCGTCAACGGCTGCTCCTACGAAAAGATTCTCCGAATAAACGTAGAATCCAGCGCCAATATCCATGAAGTTCACGGGACTTTGATTTCCCGTAAAATTGTCATAGGCTTGATCTTGAACTACAGGACCTTGATATCCCTCCGTTGCAGATAACAAAACTGCTCTCTCCTGTAAAAAGTTATTACTTGAGATGCCGAGCTTCGTCCCGAAAGACATGTTCATTTTATCCGTTAATGGAAGATGAATTGCATAGGTTCCAGAAAAAGAAATTCTTCTGAACGCACCGTACTCATCCGCAATGATCTGACCGCCCACTGCATGTTTGATCTTACCTGTATTTACTTTTGGAAGCTCCAGCGATCCAGCACTTGTTCTTACCGATGGATTGTACAAAGTCTTTTTCCGTTTTAACACAGCAGCTCCATACGCAAAGGCAGTTTTCGGAGCATTGTCAAACCCTACCCATTGGTATCTTCCTCCTACCGTTAGGTCGACAAAATCGTACATCCCAGCTGCGGCAGGATTTATCATAAATTGATTTCGACTGTACTGACTGTACTGCGGAAGCTGTTGTCCAAACGCTACCGATCCGAGACCAACTAAAATGACTGTTATAATATTTCTCATGATCATCTTTTTATTCTAAAACTATCGTTACTGTACCTGTCATTGTTTCTTGCTCATCATTGTTCAATTCGATGATGTAATAGTAAGAACCTACTGGTAGCATTTCTCCTTTGTGTGAACCATCCCATACATTCGCATTGTAATTTCCTGGGGCGGATTCAAAGAGAATATTTCCCCATCTGTTGAATACGCGCACCACGTTATTCGGATACGCTTCATCTAAGTTCACCAACTCCCATGTATCATGTGCATTGTCACCATTTGGCGTAAATGCTGTTGGCACTGAAATCGCGCATTCAAATACTGTCACAACGATATTACTCGATGGTCCTTCACATCCGTTCACCGTTTCAGTTACGTAGTAAGTGGTTGCTCCTGTTGTGTTATTTGGAGTAAGCATATCACCACTACCAATTACGGCAGATAAAGTGGCATCACTGTACCATGTGAATGTTCCGTTACCTCCTGAGGCCATCAAATCATTCAAGCTTTCTGTTGAGCAGTATTCCGCTCCTCCTGATACACTCGGTGCATTTGGTGTTGGTGTAATCGAAATCGTTTCAGTTCCCGAAGCTGTGGAAGAACATCCTGCGTCTGTCACGTCAATTAATACGTAATCACCTTCACCATTTCCAAGTGTAATTGGACTGGATGATCCTGTTGCCACTTGTGCCGTTCCGTTCAAGGTATAGTTGATTGTCCAGTCTGGTGTTCCTGTTACATCAACTACAACATTTCCTATAGCATCACCTTCACAGTACACACCTCCACCAGAAATGGTTGCTGTTGGCAATGAATTTACGGTCAAATTGAAACTCGTTTCATCGCTACATGTACCAGAGCCATCGTAAATCCAAATGGTTTGAGATGTCGTTAAAGTTCCTGTGATGACAGTTCCTCCGTTTGCCTGAGAATCGTTGTAGTAAGCTTCACTTCCCGTTAGATTTTGTCCTGAAATTGTAGGCAAGTTGAAACTTCCACAAACTGTTGTGTCAGCTACCACATCCAATACAGGAGCTGGATTTATCGTAACAATGAAACTCTCTTCGGAAATACACGAGCCATTCTGATCGTAGATAAAGATCGTTGACGTCGTCGTTATTTGATCTCCTTGAGATAATTGTGTTCCTGTTCCTCCTGCTCCAGTCCAGTAAGATACATTTGCTGTAAGATCCGTACCTGAAATTGCAGGAAGGATAAACACATCACAAACAGTTTGGTCTGTAACAGGGTTGATTACCGGAGAAGCCAAAACAGTGATCGATTCTGTAGTTTGACAACCATTTGCATCAACGTAAGTAATGGTTACACTGCCCGGAGCAGCTGCTGTTACCAATCCAGATCCATCTACCGATGCAACACCAGGATTTGAAGATGTCCAAGGACTACTTGCATTTGGTGTTCCTGATCCCGTTAACTGAAGTGTTGCCCCAGCACAAATGGACGTTGCACCACTGATTGTTGGATTCGCATACACACTTACGTTCTGCGTAGCTTGACATCCATTCGCATCTGTATACGTGATTGTCGTTGAACCTGCCGCTACGCCAGTCACATTCCCCGCATTGTCCACAGTTGCAACACCTGTATCAGATGACGTCCATGGTGTTGTAGCGTTTGGTGTTCCCGATCCAGTCAAAGTAATGGTTGACGTTCCACAAATATCTGTAGGTCCAGATACCGTTGGAACATTGTTTACAGTTACCGTTGTGGTTGTTGAACATCCTGCACTGTTTGTGTAGGTAATAGTCGTTGATCCAGCGGAAATTGCCGTAACCACACCTCCTGCATCTACTGTAGCCACTGTTGTATTAGACGACGTCCAAGGATTGGTAGCATTGGGTGTCCCTGATCCTGTTAAGGTCGAAGTAGATCCACTACACAATGTTGTTCCGCCGCTAATTGTAGGAATCGCATTAACTGTAACACTCACGGTATTTTGACAACCGTTATCGTCCAAGTAGGTAATTGTTACTGTTCCTGCAGAAACTCCTGTTACAAGTCCTGTGTTACTGATACTCGCAATACCGGCATCAGAAGTAGTCCAAGGTGTTGTGCCATCTGGAATTCCAGATCCTGTCAATTGAAGGTTATCTCCAACACAAATTGGTGCATTTCCAGAAATGGTCGGTAAAGCATTTACTGTTACCGTTTCAGTTGCCTGACAACCGTTGTTATTTGTATATGTAATGGTTGTTGTTCCTGCTGCAACTCCTGTTACTAATCCAGTATTACTTACTGTTGCCACTCCTGTATTTGAGGATGTCCATGGTGTGCTCGCATTCGGCGTTCCTGATCCCGTCAACTGAACAGTCCCAGTTCCACATATTGGAGCATTTCCACTGATCGTTGGCAAAGCATTTACCGTTATTGTAGTGGTATTTTGACAACCATTATTGTCCATGTACGTGATAGTAGCTGTTCCAGCCGAAACTCCAGTTACCAATCCAGTAGCACTTACCGTAGCCACTCCAGCATCAGATGTTGACCAAGGAGTTGTTCCATCAGGTGTTCCTGATCCTGTTAATTGAACTGTTGAACCAACA
>JABXHO010000042.1 GCA_013373595.1 Flavobacteriales bacterium
AGATCTGGCGTTGGCGCTGTCACATCATCCAAAACAACATTTTGTGTTTGTGTTGATGTTTTTCCGTTTCCGTCATCATACGTCCAAGTAACCACTGTTGTTCCTTGAGTTGAGATTGGAAGTGTCGCATCGTTTGTTACGGTTACCACTCCTCCACAGTTATCTGTAGCTGTTGGTGAGGTTAATGACGTTACTTCACATTGCGCGGTTACATCTGCCAATGTCGCCACATCTGGCGTTGGTGCCGTCACATCATCAACCACTACATTTTGTGTTTGTGTTGACGAGTTACCATTCACATCTGTGTATGTCCACGTTACTACTGTTGTTCCTTGTGTTGAGATTGGAAGTGTCGCGTCATTCGATACGGTTACTGTTCCTCCACAGTTATCTGTTGCTGTTGGAGCAGTCAATGAAGTTACTTGACATTCTGCCGTTACATCTGCGAGTGTTGCAACATCTGGTGTTGGTGGCGTCACATCATCAATCACTACGTTTTGTGTTTGTGTTGATGTATTTCCGTTTCCATCATCGTATGTCCAAGTAACTACTGTTGTTCCTTGAGCAGAGATTGGAAGCGTCGCGTCATTCGTTACGGTTACCGTTCCTCCACAGTTGTCTGTTGCTGTTGGAGCAGTCAATGAAATTACTTGACATTGTGCGATTACATCTGCGAGTGTTGCTAAACTTGGTGTCGGTGCTGTTACATCATCAATCACAACGTTTTGCGTTTGCGTTGATGTATTTCCATTTCCATCATCGTACGTCCATGTTACTACTGTTGTTCCTTGTGTTGAGATTGGGAAAGTTGTTCCTGTTGTAGCTGTTACAGATCCTGAACAGTTATCGGTTGCCGTTGGAGCAGCAATTGATGTTACCGCACATTGGCTATTTATATTTGGTAATGAAGCCACATTAGGTACGGGTGCATTCGCGTCAGTAATCACAACGTTTTGAGTTTGCGTTGATGAGTTTCCATTTACATCGGTATACGTCCACGTTACTACTGTCGTTCCTTGAGCGGTAATCGGTAAGGAAGCACTTGTCGTTCCTGTAACAGATCCTCCACAGTTATCTGTGGCTGTTGGCGGTGTAAGCGACGTTACTTGACATTGTGCCGTGATATTTGGTAGTGATGCTGCATTCGGTGAGGGTGCGGTATTATCGTTGATCACCACATTCTGCGTTTGCGTAGAAGTATTTCCGTTACCATCATTATACGTCCAAGTTACCACTGTTATTCCTTGAGAAGTAATCGGTAGGGATGTTCCTGTGGTACCTGTAATCGTTCCTGAACAGTTATCTGTAGCTGTTGGTGGCGTTAACGAAGTTACTTGACATTGAGCCGTGATATCTGGAAGTGTTGCAACCGTTGGTACTGGTGCCGTTCCATCGGTCACTGATGTAATTACCACATTATCTGTGCTTGCTGTACAAGGCCCGTTTGTAATTGTCCACCTAAAGGTTGAAGATGCTCCTGGTGTCAAACCAGTGACGGTGGATGTTGGACTAGACGGATTCGAAATCGTACCCGTTCCTGAGACCAGTGTCCAAGCTCCTGTTCCAACCGAGGGTGTATTTGCTGCCAATGTTGCTGTAGTTCCACCACAAGAAATATTCTGGTTTGTACCAGCATTGGCTGTGGTTGGATTCCGGAATACCGTTATACTTTGTGTCGTTGAACAGTAGCCATATGTATATGTTATGGTATAAGTCTGAGACGCTCCTGCAGGTGTGGGTGCTGTAAACGTATTACCTGAAACTCCCGTACCAGTGAATGTTCCTCCGTTACCTGCAGCTGCAGTAAATGGCGCTACAGGTGATGGTGTAGCTGTTAAAGTTCTTGTTTGTCCTGCACACATGCTTGCTGCTGAAGATGTGATTTGAAGGTTGTTGTTTTGGCGTACACGAAGCGTGATCGAAGAACTTCCTCCAGATTGACAGTTATACTGACGAACGTCAACACGAGCGTAATCATTGAACGTAGGAACGAAATTCACGGATGCCTGAGTTCCTGTACACAGGGGACCATTATCGTCATTGTACGAGAAAGGACCAGTTGTAGTCGTTCCCTGAAACACACCGATTTGCGTGTCAATTCCCGCTCCACACGTCTGAACAGTGTAACATGCTCCGGGTAAAACTGGCATTCGGAAATATTCTCCAGGACTGTATGGAGAAACACTTGTATAGGTTCCACAACCTAGATTGGGTAGTATTTCGCCATAATAATAGCTACTTCTGGTACAGTAGGAACCAGACGCTGTGTTACCTGTACATTGCGCATTCAAAAGGCTAGAACCTGAAAGAATCAAAAGCAATGTAAGGCAAATTCGAGAGTAGAATGTCTTCATTGGTGATAGGAGTATTAGATTTCATAAATAGTGAAACAAATATATAATTAAAAAGTTCAGGTTTTCAACAAAGTCCTAATTTTGAAGGAGATCGGGTATAAATACGCAATAAAAAAGACCGCTTCGAGTACACTAAAAAAGTGCATTTACAACACATGAATCGCTATTCTTATTGGATCGAACGATTATGATAATTTATTCTGAAAAGGGTATTTTCCGAATTGTATTCAACGTCAAAACCACTAAGAATTCAGTAATTCTTTGCACAGAAATGAGAATTGGATGCAGTTTTAGACTAATTTTATTCGCAATGGGAACAAAAAGAACGCACTGGAGTTTTGGATTGGTGATTGTACTTCTCGCCTTTATTCAGTTTAGCAATACACTGGGTCATGATTTTGCTTGGGACGATAAAATTGTCATTCAAGAAAATGATCGAGTGCAAGAAGGTTTCTCTGGTATTCCTGATTTAACAAAGAAATACAATTCTGAACTACGAAAAGACCAGTACGGATATCGACCTATCACCCTGATTTCCTTCGCTATTGACTATGAACTTTCGAGTGGACAACCGAAGTTATTTCACTTTATGAATGTCCTTTATTTCTCATTGTTGTGTCTGGTTCTTTTCTTCGTGATGCAGCGGATTTTCCATCGATTCTCGCCCATTCTTCCCTTCTTGATTACTGTCTTATTCATTGTACACCCAATCCACGTAGAAGTAGTGGCCAACATCAAGTCTCGAGATGAAATACTTGCCTTGTTATTCTGTTTGCTCTCATTGCTTCAACTCCTTAAATTCATTGAAAACAAGCACTGGAAGCATATTGCTTTAACGGTATTATTTTTCGGTTTGGGATTCTTATCCAAAGAGAATGCTATCGTATTTTTACCCATCTATCTTATCACCTTGGCGGCGCGAACAAGTTTGGGTTGGAAGCGAATCGCGAAAATTGCTGCCATCATCGTTCCTGCGGTTTTGCTTATTGTGTTTGTGATTTCCTCCTATGCGCTCAATTCAGAATTAGGAAAGTCTGAAACGGCTGGATTTGGTGTCTATCAAGAGAATTTCATCTTAGGGAATGCCTTCTTCTACATTGATCATTTTGTCGATAAAATTGGCAACGCGGCCTACCTTGTATTGCTGTATCTTAAAGACTTCATTGCTCCGTATGACTTGGCTTATTATCACGGATATGGTGACCTTAAACCTGTTGGCATTGCTTGGCAATCCATTATTGGAATCATTCTTTCACTCGGAGCCATCGTTTTTGCAATCATTCGATTCAAGAAAAATCCTGTTTTAGCCTACGGAATCCTCTTCTTCTTTCTTTCATTGTCCATTTATCTGCACATTGTGCGAACACTTTCCGACACGCGGGCGGATCGCTTTTTATTTTTCGCTTCAATTGGATTGTGTATCGTGTTTGTGATGTTGATTGCGAAGGCCGTGAAGCTGAATTTTGACTCGACGGAAAGTGCAGAACCTCTCAAACTTTCCAAAGCACTCGGGCAACTCACCCCAATTCAAAAAGGTGTTTTCTTACTGATTTTTCTAATCTTTAGTGTGATTACCTTCTCCCGAAATGGTGTATGGGAAAACGATTTTACGCTTGTAGAAAACGACATGGAACGACTCGAAAGTTCTGCTCGACCTCATTATTATTACGCTACCAATTTGCTGCAAGACATTCAGAAAAATGGCGTTACACTCGAGAAAGAGGAAGAAATGATTCATCATTATCGTCGTAGTATTGAGTTATCCGACTCGATTTATTACGCTCGAATTGAACTTGGGAATTACCTCTTGAATCAAGGAAAAACTACAGAAGGAATTGCTGTTTTTGAAGAAGCGGTTCGATTATTTCCAAACACAAGTGATCCTCGCCATTTCCTCGGTCAGGCGTATGTTCAGCGTGAGATTTACGACAAAGCCATCCCCCACTTGAAAAAGAGCATCGCATTAGCTCCCGAAAGTCTCGATTCGTACTACCTACTCGCTATTTCCTACGGAAAGACGGGACAATTTGAAAAAGCCCTTCAATTAGCAGAAGAAGGATTGAAGAAGTTTCCAGGTGGACAAGCTTCGATGTATCAGGCACTCGGCTGCATTTATTTCGACATGAATGACTTGCCAAAATCGACACAAAACACCCTGAAAATGATTGAACATGGTGGTGATCCTTACACTGTTTACGCCACAATTATTGGACGCTACCAAGAAAAGGGAGATGAAGAAAATGCGGCACGCTACTACCGGTCAGCGATTCAGCAGGGCTATATGGCTCCTCAATAGTTTCACTGTTTTGCTAGAGCAACTATAAAAGTAGACACGACTGAAGGAGAGAATGTACGAACCTCCATCGTGAGTGGTGAACAAAATAAGAGACGGAAGTGAGGCTTGTAAAAGCACATGAACCAAAATTCCCAGCGTGGCCAGATGTTTTTGTGTACTTGTCTTTTTTATGCTTTGGGAAACTAAAGGAATGAATGAGAGAAGACCGAATAACCTCGACGAGTTTTACGAAGAGGCTGCGAAAGTGATATTTACACCCTTCATCGCTTGACCAGGGTTGCCAGTTGTAGAATACATCGAACAATATGTGTTCGGCTTAACCCCATAAGTCGAGCCAAAACTCGAATTCCTACATTTTCACGGTTCAATCGCTTAATGATCGTTTTACGATCAGCAGTAAATGAACAACATTTGTAAACTCTGAATTGAGTCAATCCGCAACTCGAGTATTTCCATCGTTGTTTGTTTTAATCTTTCCATACCGATGACATGAATTATCGCAATTGCGACATCTATATTCGTAAGGTTTCATCTATTTTACCACACTAAGTGGATTCACTTCAAAGTCAACAATGATAAGACATACAAAAGGAAAATCCCACACTTGTGTTACACGAGATTGAAAAAGCCATTTTAAAGCACTCTAACGAACGATCTAACCAAATCAGTATTTAACTCTGATTGGAATCGATGTTTCAAAAATTTCGAAGAACTTATTTTTAGATAGTTTACTTTTTACCTGGCTCAATTTTTAGCGATGTTACACTATCCGGTTTCCTTATTTTTTAACTCAGAGCCTATACTCCACGCGACCCCGAGGAGTGCCCTGCGTAATTGGGATTCATGATGTTCAGCCCCTATTAAACATAGCTTAATGCTGATAAATAACTGCTCTTCCAAAGTTTCCAACTAAATCAGAGCGCCCTTCATACTTGATTCCATAGTACTTACCCTTCGAAAGGGTAACATAATTAATACCATCGAATTTACTGTCCTTTTCACCTCTAATGAATAAAAGATAAGCTTCGGCCATTTTTAAATTTCCTCTAAGCGTCATTTCTTTCCCTCCCGAGGATTTAACCACAAAATTCTTTTTTGACTGTTTCGTTACAACGACAAACTCGCCGTCCTCCGAAAACACAAATTTACAAGAACTCGAAGCGCTTTCACCAACAGAGAATGCAAAGTCAACTTTCTGAGTGGAGCTGGAAGCGCCAATGTCATAGAGCAAAAAACCTTCTTTGTCAATCTTTCTCCTCGTACCCTCCTTAAGATTCCGGTAGTGAAAACACGCCTTAAGTCCTTCTTTCGTTTCGATGAAATCCACAATAGACCCAAGTCTTAAAACTGGATGTAAAGGTGACTCTGCATATAAAGTAAAAACTCGATCTCGACTAGAATAAAGCAATTCAGAACTTAAGTCTTTAGATATTAGACTATAGCCTGAAAAATCTAGTGTATTTGTAACTTCTTTAAATTCTGAAATTTCATCTAAATCAAATGACTTGAGATTCATTGTAAGTTCAGAACTTTCAACTTCAATCTGAATTAAGGAAATTTCATTTTCCGAAGTTGTAAACTTGATTTTTGATAATTGACCTTCCGCCCATTTTTCGTCATCCCATTCGAAGTCGACAGAAGTATAATCAACTTCAAAATTGTCACGAACTCTTACAATGTGATGCTTCTTATTGTCATTTGAGACAACTATTACGAATCCGTCTTTTAACGCGGCCACATAGCATTGATTCAGATTTTCAACATAGTCTTTGAGAGGAGATAGAACTCCTGAATAGTCTATAGACTTTTCGACTATTTTGCCTTCTCGATTAAACTGATAAATAGTCAGAAATTTTGTTTTCGAAGTTTGTTCTGACATTGAAAAACCTACTTTAGAAAAGGGCATATTGATGAAATAGAAATAATCAGAATCATCATTACAAATATGAACATTATTAAAGTTGAAAGTATTAACCTTTTTTTTCCACTCCATTTCTCCTCTGGAATTGAAATACTGAAATGCCCCTGATTTACTAGCAATGCCTTTACTTAGGTCAGCATAACTTAACTTTGATACAACCATGCCCAAATAGCCTTGATTCCATGGGGTAATACTTTTAAATAAGGCACCTTCTGCCTTTAACTCAACTTGAGATGATAGATCAATGGTAAGAAATAGAAACGTTACAATTAGTAATAGTCTTGAATTCATATACGTTTATTTTTTGTGTTAGTTGTTTTAAAGTTTTGTCTTATTTCACTTCTGCACGGAGTGAATTATTTTTATAATGTGAACTGTCTCACTGTTCTAAAATTTCAGCTATCTTAATACAATATTCCTGTAAACTAGATTCATTAAAATCATCAATTCCCATATCATCTTCAACCATTTTTTTTAATGTATCGAAAAGACTATCATTCTCATATCCACTAACTATTTTGGGAATATATCCAGTGTATTCAAATTTATTAATGGGATACCCCACACCTATCGGATCCCACTCTGCCAAAATAATATTAACTTGATTGTAATTATACTGCTTCATCATTCCAAAATTACAATTTATATCCTGCCCCTAAGCCCTTTCTTGTTCCAGGGGTACTACTAACCATGGTAATAACCCTACCTCTTAACGGGTTAACAACTATAGTATTGCCTCCAAGAGAGTAGTGTATTTGCAAACCTCTATGATAGCGCAGTGATTGACGACCATACCTAAGTATGTTCAATTTATCCGCTGAGGAAAAACCTCTAGTTATTCCTTGATTCACGGCATGAGGAGAAAAGGACAATACCTGATCCCAATGATTCTCTGAGAAATATTACACATAGAAAAGCCGTTGCGAACAAAATTATTCGAATTACTTCCGCCCAATCTTGAAAACCTATTCAAAGTACTAGAAACATCTGAAAAAGTAGACCCCATTTTTGAAAATGAACTGTATACTTTGGGAGCATACTTTCCAAATTTCAGGAATGGAAGCGCTTCTAGACCAATTGAAACTCCAGCTGCTGTGCGGCTCGCCTCTTCACCATTAAAGTCAGTACCCGTAACGAGCGTCTTACCATTCTCTATAAAGTCCATTGACATAGAAACAGGATTCCCGATAGACCGAATTTCATTGACTGATCCTAATAATTCACCTCCCCCCTCTTGAAGCTGAGCTTTTGCCAACACTGAACGCAAAGCCTCCATTGAATTTACTTGTTGCTCTTGTTGTGCTTGGTAGAGACCGAGATCAACCTCCTCTACATTTGTTACTACAGGTAGCGGAAGCTGTTCAACATCAACATAACTAGATTCTTAGAAAGACTTAACGCTTTTCCAAGAACCATCCGCTCTCACCCATCTTTGAACTTCTCTAGAATCCGTGTATACAGCAGTCGCTCTCTCCTGTCCGTTAACCGTTTCTTGATGATAATCCTGTAATGCTCCTGTCTCCCAATTAGCTTTAACGTCAATCGGAGGGTCTGACAATACAGATTCTTCAAGACCTTCCAACTCAACTGTATGAATTACCTTATTCCCACTAAATTGATAAGGTGTATACCAAGGATATTTCGGTGCTAATGGATCAATCGCAAAGAACCTGCCAATTCTCGGATCGTGCATTCGATACTTGTAATTGATGCTATTTCCTTTCCCCTTCACTTCATCATGCTCCTGTCCTTGGAAGCTATAACGGTAGGGCCGTAATCCCTTTTTCGTATTTCAAATTATCGCAAGCCTCGTTTGGCACTGC
>JABXHO010000064.1 GCA_013373595.1 Flavobacteriales bacterium
GTCGCGATTTTTACCGCATTTCATTTGAAATAGCCCCATTCGGGAAATACTAATTTGTGGATGTCATTGTCCGCAAACTGCGCTTTTCATTACAAAAATCTTCGTATTTTTAGTTGCAAGAGTTCATTGAACCCTTGATCACTATTCGCGATGCATATTTGTATACTTTCTTTTCGACCCTATTCTGCCCCATTCTTCGCTAAAAAGCTAAGTACTGGACATTCTCTGCATTGCTCAACCACTAACGTTCGCTATGTCTGAATTAGCGACGAAAACTCACAAACCTTCATCTCCTGCTCACAAGAATCAGGGAGATCGCCAGCACCATTCGGCCAATACAAATGACCTATTCATTCAGCCCAAAGAAGGCCCCAATACATTCTTTGCTCCAACGAATTTTATTCAGTCATCGAATCCCACTCACGAGGAGCGCAACGAAAATGACTCCTCAAAAACCGAAGGAATTGAAGGACAAAATCTGAATGGAACAAAACGTGGATTCTTCGGAGAACCTGCGTTTTTTCAACCTCAAGTCAAACCGATAACCTCTGCTCCGGCAATCTCAAAAAAGGACGAAGAGCCCGCTCAAAATCAATCCTCACAGAACGATTCAGAGAGCAACACGACGCAAGCAAAACCAGATCAGACAAATAAAGGTGCCACTCCGAACCAGGATCAAACTTCCAAGGAAAATGAAAACACTACTGAAGGTGAGGAAAAAATTCAGGAAGACACAACAAAAGAGACCGTCAGTAAAGATGTTGACGCGGCACTCCCCGATAAGATTGAAAATCCATATAGCGAGAGAAGCACTCCCCCAGTATCTAACAAAGTAACCGAGGAAGTTGAAAAGGATATCGATGCCGAGGTCGAGCAACTGGAAAACATTGAATCACCCAAGAAGTCTCCCGATGAACTTCCAAACCCTGAAAAAGAAAAGGCGCCTGAGAAAAATGCTGAAACCAAGGGAGAAGAAATAAAGTCGGAAGGGAAAAAGAACAAAAACGCGAAAAACGCAGCATTCAAAGGCGTGATTTCGAAGATTAAAGGCGTCTCGAAAGAACAAAAACAGCACGATCCAGCGGAGAAATTATCCGGTGAAGCGCAAAGCTCAGCACCTGCTCCAGATAATGAACGAAAAAGTCAGGCACAGGCGAATGTTGTTGAAGGGATGGATGCCGAAGCGAAGGAACCAAAAGAGTTCAAAGCGGAAGTTTTCAAGGCTAAGTTGATGAAGCGTATCAACGAAATGACACTTCCCAAGAACCTGGAAGAAGCTGATGAATTCAAGAATAACAACAAGCTTGACGATGTTAACAAAGCCGCCATGGGTGATGTTAATCAACAAAAAGAAGAAACAGTTGGTAGCATCGATCAGGCAACAAATCAAGAACCTAACGCTGAAGCTATTCCCGCGAAGGAAGTTAAGCCCCTTCGCCCCGTTCCAGAAGGAGAAAAACCCAAAAGCGTTAATGCCGACGCGGCCATTCCGAACAAGCGTCCAAATGCTGAAATCAAAAAGCCCGTTGAAGAAAACACCCAACGTCTCGATGACGCAATGGCGGAAAATCAGGTAACTGATGAGCAATTGGCCAACTCAGAAGAACCGAAGTTTGTTGAGGCGCTCGAAAATAAAGGAACTGCGAAAAAACAAGCGAAAACTGGCCCTGCCAAAGTTCGACAAGAGGAGAAAGCCACGTTGGACGCGAATGCGCAAAAAGCCGAAGGAACAAGTCAAGAGCAACTGGAAGCGATGAATATGATGCGCGGCTCAGCAGTTAGCAAAGTAGTCGGTGGACAGCAAGAGACAGCGACAAAAGACACTTCGGAGCGCGCGCGAATTGCCAATGAAATCAATGTGATTTATGAAAAGGCAAAAACCGACGTCAATAAAATCCTCAGTGATCTTGACACGGAAGTCGCAAAGAAATTCAAAGCGGCTTCAGACAAGGCGAAGCGAGCATTTGAAAACTACTGCGCCAACAAAATGGCTGCATACAAGCGAAAACGCTACAGTGGCGCCCTCGGGAAAGGTAGATGGTTGAAGGACGTATTCATGGATCTTCCAGACGAAGTGAATCAGTTCTATGTCGATGGCAAAAAACGCTTCAAGCAGGTCATGGAGGCTGAGATTACCAAAATTGCCGAAATCGTTGCCCGAAAGCTGAATGAAGCGAAAAGACGCGTTGAAACAGGAAAGAAAGAAGTTACCGACTATGTCAATGCATTGCCAGCGAACCTCAAAACGATTGGAAAGGATGCTGCACAAGACATTCAAGACAAATTCGATGAGCTTTCCGAAGACGTTGATTCAAAACAAGACGATCTGATTGAAACGCTTGCTTCCGAATACAAGGCAAGTCTCGACGAAGTAGATGCTCGTATTGAGGAAATGAAGGAAGCCAACAAAGGTCTTGTCAGCAAAGCGATGGACATGGTTCAGGGCGTCATCGAAACGATTAAAAAGCTGAAACAAGCCATCAGTAATTTGCTTTCAGCTATTTCGAGTGTAATTCCGATTATCATTGCCGCTCCGATCAAATTCATGGGCGACCTGTTCACTGGAATTGGTAAAGGAATCGACATGTTCAAAGCGAACATTCAGAAACACCTCATGGGTGGACTACTCGAATGGCTCACCGGTTCTTTAGGTCCACTCGGCATTCAAATGCCCGACGATATTTTCTCCCTCAAAGGAATTTTTAGTCTGGTGATGCAGGTCCTTGGTTTGGGTTGGGACTACCTCCGACTGAAGGCAGTGAAAATGATGGGCGAACCCGTCGTAAGCGCACTCGAATCAGGTTGGGACATGTTCAAAACCTTCAGCAAGAATGGTGTGATGGGCATGTGGGAGTATATGAAGGACAAATTCGGCGACTTGAAAGAAACCGTGATGGACGCCATCAAGGACATGCTCATCACGAAAGTCATCGAGGCGGGGATCAAATGGTTATTGAGTTTACTGATCCCGGGCGCTGGCTTCATCAAAGCCGTAATGGCGATCAAAGACCTCATCGTCTTCTTCGTTGAGTCTGCCATTATGCTGATTCCTGCTATTACCGAGGCGATCTTAGCGCTGGCTGCGGGAAGTTTAGCTGGCGTTGGAAAAGCCATCGAACTCGGTTTATCCAAACTGATTTCGCTCGTTATTGGACTTTTCGCCAAGTTGATTGGATTAGGTGGACTATCGAAAAAGGTGACGAAAATCTTCAAGAAGCTACGCAAACGTGTGGATCGTGCGGTGAATAAAATATTGAAGAAAGCGCGTAAGGCTGGACGTAAGTTGATGCGCAAGTTGGGGATTGGGAAAGATGGTAAAAAGAAGAAGAAAAAAGAGACGGAAAAAGAAATAAAAGAAAGCGGCAATATTGCAGCAGAAACCTTCCAGATGGCAGGCTCTAATCATACGCTTAGTGTGAATAAAGGGAAAGTCTATATGGCGAGTAAGAAGGGACAACTTGGAGTGAAGCTTCGTAAAGCTAAGAAGGAAGCAAGTAAAGCCGATGAAAACGCATACGATGGTAAAAAGCAACACGTAGTTTCATCTCTCGGTGGCTTGGAGTCAGCTATGAACAATACCAACACTCAATTAAGTTCTGCTATCAAAGCCAAAGACAACAAGAAAATCAAAAAAGCCCAAAAAAGCTTTAGAGCCTTAGCGGATAACATTGGCAAATTCGGAACGAAGTATGGTTTCAAAGATTTGACGCTGGAAGCTACTAATGTTAACGACTCTTCGGCAAAAGGTATCTTTAACAAAAACAAAGCGAACGTTCATGCAAGTGCATTAAAAACTGTAGAAAAAACTGTTGTGAACGTCGACATTGAACAAGCCAAGAAGAAAAAAGGAGGTGTTCAGTCATGGAACGGTTTGAAGGGTGAAATTAAAAAGACAGCACCTGCGGAAAATCTTCATGAGCACCCTCTAACAACATCCGATAACTACGGAAAACATACACGTGAGCAAGCTGCCGAATCGGCGAAACGCGTTATAAAAGATCGCACACAACCAGAAATCGACGATATCGTAAAAGATCAACTTCCAAAGATTGAAAAGAACAAATCTTCTCTCGCCTTCGTAGCATTGCGCGATCAGGTTCTGGACAAATCACGAAAAGCAGACGTTGAAAAACGCTTGGATTCAGTTTTCAGAGGTGAAGAATCCGACCATACCGATTACAAAATTGTGGCATCCGATCTAGATTTCGACGGAACCAGCGATGGCAAACTTGTTGTAAAATACAACTACACCATTCAACAAGCAGGGCAGCCGAAAGAAACGCGTTCATTTACGGTTACCATGGAACCTAAGGGAGGAAGCGTAAGTCATAAAATACTCGGAAAGAATCTTGGTATAAAAGATCCCGGACGTGGTTCAACTGTTTCCGCGAGCAACAAAGATTCGAGAGAAGCACTGAAAAATGCAAAAACCAACCCGAACAACCAATTGGATCAAGTTACTTCTTTCGCAGACTCTGAAGGAACAGCATTTGATAGTAAAGATCAACGAGAAGGGGTTGCATCGAGTGAATATTACAGCGCGCAAGATTCTGTTGACACCATTAAATTCAATGCGTCTCACCTTATAGCAGATTGGTTCAACGGCTCTGGATATGCCTCCGCACTCAATCTGGCTCAAACTTCTGAATACTACAATAAAGAAGTTATGGGGAAGATGGAAAAGCGTATCGTTGAGGAACTTAAAGATGAACAAGCGAATTTAACTAGAGTGAATTCCAATGTCAAATACATTACTTTTAACGCTCTGGTTACCAGTGAATGGATGGAGATTACTGATAATAAAATCGGAGATAAGATCAAGTCTGAAACCGCTACAGCCATGAAAGCCGGAAGCAAAGAAGAGAAAGAAACCATTCTCAAAAAACTTGTTATCGACCTTGGTAAAGAACGAGACCCGAAATTTTGTAAAGGAGTCCATTATGCCATCAGTGGAGTTGTAGCGAAAAATGCTGAAGGTAAAAACTCAGGAATGTCATCTTCTTATAAATTCAACGAGAAAATAGGAGAAGATACGCATCTAAAAGACGTTCTTAAATAAATAAATTTGAAATATGAATGATATAGTTAATTTCTTGGAGGAGTTTTTTGCGAAGGAAGCAAAAATGTCTACACTAAAGCGAGTTCCAAATTTAAATGACTACAATCGAGCACTAGAGGAATACTATGCCTTTTTAGTACCGCAACTACGAGGATCGACGGGCCATATGCCCATGACTGAACTTGATGACGAAGATGTATATATGATGTTAGAAGGATTACCAGATGATACAAAAAGGTACATGTACAAAATAAGTAAATACAGTCACAGTAAATATGGTACGGTGTGGGTGGCCTACGTTTCAAAACCGAGCCCTCCAGAAGGCGGAAAATATTGGAATACCGCCCTCTTTCTCATTGAAGAAGAAGGACTCAAAGTTGCTCGCTACATGCTCTGGTCTAACTATACAGAACGTGGTGATCAAGATGCCCCTTATGAATGGGACGGTTTGTGGGGGTATCGTGATCTGAACTTTGAAACAATTCAAGGACCTTCTCAGATTCTCAGAATTCTAGAACCGATAGACCACAAGGGGGGCTTAGAACAATACAACGCAGAGATGTAGGTTAAGTTATTCAGAAGATTCTAATTAGGACTGAATCTCATTATTGCCTCACTCCTTCGTCCAAATCCGCGTATTCAAATCCAACAAATCAATAATCGATAAACACATCTCGACCTCCTCGTAAATGCGTTTCACTTGATCTGCATTGATCTCCTTTTTCATATTCGCTTCGAATAGGTTTTTCTTGTGATGGATAGCAATAAACACATGATCGCGGATAAAACTGATGCGAATATCCTCATCCCATCTTGATTGAAGCTCCACGATTCGCTCCATCATTGCTGGACTCAAAATGTATCTCGCTTCAATTTGGTCATCGCTGTAGGTATTGAAAATTTCCTCAAATTCAGGATGATCCAGCGAAACCTGCGTTTTACGATTAAACAGTTTCTTGATGAAATTGTCGCTCGCTTGAAGAACGCGTGTTGTTCCCTTGAGCGATTTATTGAAGTCGGCAATCATATACACTCCCTGAAAAACCGTGTGGTACGAGCTACCTCCTTTCGAATTCTTTCGTTTCTCCTCTGCATGAGCTTCGCAAAACCGAAACTTTGTTTTCCCATGCACACCGCTAAACATATCCTCTGATTTGTACCGATCGACCTTACTTATTTTATACAGTTCACTGGTCAAAAAATGTTCTTTCGAGATTCCTTTTTCGTGATAAGTAAGATGCGGAAAACGCTTCAAAAGTGACGGCACCATCACCTTCGTTTTGAACAGCTTTCCGAATTTTTCGTTCTCCTTGTTGATGAAGTAGAACCATCCCCCAGCCACTACAATTACCCCCATAAATGGAAAGGGGAAACTGGTGTACATCAGCAATACGGCCAAAACCGCAAACAGAATGGGCCCAAAAATCCAGTGGATTCGATTTTTCTTAGCATTTGCTTCGTTTCGAATTTGTTCTAATTCATCGAAACGAGCTTCCACCGCTTGTTCTGGCATTAAATCAAGAATTAAATAGCGCTTTCACGTCAGGTTTTTCTTGAACTCCAGCCGGAGCCTCGTAGTATGCCGCTTCTTTCAATTTCATCATTCCAGCAATGATATTGGAAGGAAACTGCTCGCGTGCATTGTTCAAATTCAAAGCTGAAGCATTGTACGCTCTTCGCGCAGCAGATAATTGCTCTTCAATTTCGTTCAAACTCCGTTGAAGTTGAATAAAATTGTCGCTTGCCTTGAGATCCGGGTAGTTCTCAACACTGATGGATAAACCTTTCAACTTTTCGGACAACTGATTCTCTTTCTCAAATCGATCAGCCTGAGAGCTTCCACCATCAGAAACGGCTTCGCGCAAACGCGTAATTTCCGTCAACGTTCCCGCCTCGTGTTTCATGTACTCTCTCACGGAAGAAACAAGGTTAGGAATTAAGTCGTATCGCTTTTGAAGGATAATGTCAAGTGTACTCGTAACACTGTCCAGGCTATTTTTCTTGCTGATGAGACCGTTGTAGATCACAATGATTGCTATGATCAAAACAGCAACAATACCAATCGGAATAAGTAAGTTCATTCGGTTTTTTTTCCAATATCAGGAATATTCTAAGTTAATGCAAGTGTGCAAAGAGATGTAGGTGTACTTGGTGCGGAAAAATTTATTCTGAAAAGTGAACCACTATTTAACGTAAGGTTTTCAGACCTAAACGTTATAGATGATAACCGCTAATTTTTCGGTTCTGGAATTGTTACGCCAAGTCTAAATTTGAAATAAAAAAAGCGAACCATCCGATTCGCTTTTGTGCCCTGGAATGGATTCGAACCATCACGCACGTAGTGCACAACCCCCTCAAGATTGCGTGTCTACCAATTTCACCACCAGGGCAGACGTTTTCCGTAAAATTCGGATTGCAAATATAATGGATTTAATCTTCTCTCGTAGCGAATCAGAAAAAAAATCAACATTGAACAATCGGAATCATTAATTTTACGCAGCTTACACTCCTGCACAATGAAAGAATTCCTTTGGAAATATCGATACTATCTGCTTTTTGGAGGCATTTTTGTCGTGTATTTTCTGAACCTTTTCATTGACATTATGGAGGTAGATGCGGCTCAATACTCGGTGATTTCCATGGAAATGAGCTGGACAAAATCATTCTTGCATGTGTTCGAACATGGAAAAGATTACTTGGACAAACCTCCTCTCCTCTTTTGGTCGACAGCCATTTCGTATTTGACCTTCGGGATTTCTAATTTTTCGTACAAGTTACCTTCCGTACTGATTACCCTACTCGGAATCTACAGCACCTATCGCTTTGCGAAAATGCACTACCGAAAGGAAATTGCGATTGCCGCTGCCTTCATCTTAGCTTCCAGTCAAGCGTTGTTTTTAATCACCAACGACGTGCGCACGGATTCCATGCTGCTCGGACTCACGATGTTTTCTGTCTGGCAAATGAGCGCTTATTTACGCACTCGGAAATCCATTCACTTTCTATTGCTTGCAGTAGGAATAGCTGGCGCGATGATGTCGAAAGGCCCGCTCATTTTGGTGATTCTTGCCGCAGCATTTGGAACGGAATTCCTACTGAAAAAGCAGTGGCGTAACATCTTTAATCCGCGCTGGCTTCTTCTGCTACTCATTGTAGCTGTTCTCCTTTTCCCAATGTGCTATGGTTTGTATACGCAATTCGACCTTCATCCAGAGAAAACCGTGTACGGACTGGAAGGTCCTTCTGGTTTGCGCTTCTTCTTTTGGACGCAAAGTTTCGGTCGCATTACGGGGGAAAATTATTGGTCGAACGACTCGGGTTATTTCTTCTTCACCCATTCGATTTTATGGGATTTTCAGCCGTGGATTTTCTTATTCATCCCAGCGCTTTTCTTGAAAATAAAGCAATATTTTCAGCACATCGACAAAAAGATCGTTTCATCCGATGAGTTCATCACTCTTGGCGGATTTGTTTTGATTTTCATTGCACTCTCTCTATCACACTACAAATTGCCTCATTATATTTTTGTGCTTTTCCCCTTCGCTTCCATCATTACTGCTCAATTCATTTATCGACTTTCCGATGATGTACGAAGTAAAGTTGCACGCTGGCATTTTGGATTCATGCAATTGTTCTGGATCGCTGCATTGGGAATTCTAACGATCGTGTTTCCCGTTGAACAGATATTTCCTCCGGTTCTACTAACAGGATTGTTCGTTCTTTCATGGTTTGCGTTCCGAATGCTTCGCGGTCGAACGGAGCGTATGATTTACCCAGTAATCATCATTGCAATTGGATTCAACCTTGTGATGGCCACTCATTTCTACCCGAACCTACTTTCGTATCAGGCGAGCTCCGTTGTTGGACAAGAAATTCGAGGAAAAAACTGGGATGTGAGTCTCTACGCGTATGAAAGTCATGCGATTCATTTCAATGCCCGACGTTTTATTCCAAGTTGGGATACTGCTGAACTACTGGAAGCAGAAAAAGGCTCTCTCGTTTTTACCACGCGAGCGGGATTTGAGGAAATTGATGAACGTCGAGGAGCGACCGTTTTCAAGAAATATCCATCGCACCGGGCGACTTTGTTGAACCTTCCCTTTTTACTCTATTGGTCGCGTCCAGATCATGTCGAGTACGAATATTTGGTGAAGTTGGATTAAGCGCGTTTTCGCATGGCGCGATTGAAAAAGAAAAAGCCGATTACCACAAAAATAGCCGCAGCGAAATAAGGTGAACCGTACACACGCTCCTCTTCGGGAATTCCGACGGTTGTCCACGACATGAGTGCCATCATGAAAATTGGTCCTACGATTTCCGCTAAACTGACAATGCTCGTAATCGATCCTTGCAGTTCGCCCTGTTCGGAAGCTTTCGTATTCTTCGACATAATTGCTTGGATGGTCGGTCCTGCCAATCCTGTAAATGCATACGGAACCATCAATGCGTAGAGCATCCACCCTTGACTTGCCAAACCAATGCCCACCGTAGCTAAAACAAAAGTGATCAATCCAATGTAGGCCGTATTGACGTCTCCCCATTTTTTCGAGAAAATACCTGTTAATCCACCTTGAACAATTGCGACAAACACACCAACTACGGCAAGCGAAATTCCCACATCGAGTTCATCCCACAAGAATTTTTCCTTGGTGAGATACACCCACGTGTGTTGAATCGCTGTTCCCGCCAAGTAGTAGATAAAAATGACTAGAAACAGGTTTGCCAGTTCTTTGTACTTCACGATTTGGATAAATGAACCGATCGGATTCGAACGTTTGAACGAAAATGGTCTGCGATTTTCGGGCGCTAACGTTTCTTTCAGAATGAAAAGACCATAGAGGAAATTCAAAAACGATAATCCTGCGGCAAAGAGAAAAGGAACGCGAATTCCCACATCTCCCAACACACCGCCGATGGCTGGTCCAATAATGAACCCTACGCCAAAAGCTGCTCCAACCATCCCAAAATTCTTCGTGCGCGTTTCATCTGTAGAGATATCAGCAATGTAGGCCGTGGCTGTAGAATAACTCGCTCCAAACATTCCCGAAATACAGCGTCCAATCACCAACCATAGTAATGAAGGCGCATAAAACATGATCAAATAATCTACTGCCAAGCCAAAAAGCGATAAGAGAAGAATTGGCCTTCTTCCAAATCGATCGCTCAAACCTCCAACAATTGGCGCAAATATAAACTGCATTGCCGCATATACCATCGCAATGTATCCTGCATACATTTTTGAATCTCCCAATTCAACGTGACTTGTTTCAGCGATTAAGTCGGGCAATGTTGGGATAATAATTCCAAGTCCAGTCGCATCAATTACGATGGTAATGAAGATAAAAAGCATTGCATTCTTGGAATTCATGGCGCAAATATAGTCGAAATACGATTCCATTATCCCAACAAATTTAGCACCTCATGCAACCCTTTTTCATCCACATGCATTAACACTATAAATAGACGATACTATGAAGCTCCAATTGATCATTATTACCAGCGTGCTGCTCACAACAATGTACAGTTGCAAAAAGGTAACATGTAACTGCTACAGCTCAACGGAAGTAATTGTAGGAGAATGGCTGTTAGTTGAAGAGTTGATTGATCCAGGTGATGGAAGCGGTACATTTCAATCCGTAACCAGTGATAAAGAGATCAAATTTTGTGACAATGGAACCTACGAAGCCAACGCAAGTATGTGCATGATGTCCAATCAATCCGACTCAACAACCTTCGGGACATACGACACATCAACAGAAACTTTTGCTCCCGAGAACTGCATGATTATGGCTCCCATGGCCTATCATTATTCTTTAAACGGTGACACATTGATCTTAACCTATCCTTGCTTTGAAGGATGCCAACAGAAATACGCACGTATCTAAATACATAACTTAATTCCCAACTATCATGAAACTCATCCCATTTATTATTTTATTGACCGCCGGAGTCGCGGGACTTTATTTTACTCAGCCCAATAATGCGGCCGTCAACCCTGTTCTTGGCGACACAAGTTACGAAGTCATGTTCGGAGAAAACGTTCCTTCGGATCTCGACGAGAAAACACGGATTCGTATTCACTTGGCGTATGTTGAGCAATTGCTCCGCAAAAAAGATACACAACACTTATCTCCCGAACTTCGAGAGAAGCGAATGCAGGCCATCTCGCTGCTTCATTCTTATTGGCAGGGCGGACAATTTCCATCCAATTATGATTATCCAAACGAAAGAAAACCCTGTTTTCGCGATAAGAACAATCAAATTTGTGCGGTTGGATTTCTCATTCAACAAACAGGGCATGAAGCACTTGTTCAGGAAATAGAAGCTTCCGAAAACTATGCAACCATTTACGAAATGACGAATCCAAAGCTCCTGAAGTGGGTAGCGCAAAGCGGTTTAACCTTGGAAGAATGCGCCATGATTCAACCAACTTACTACACACCAGTAAATTCTAATGCCAATTACATTCCTCCTGCCTACGCCATTTCTTCCTCTGCAATTAGTGGAGTCGGTTTGTCCACCTCACTGATTAACCTCAGTCAACTCAAGACCTCATCGAAACATGGCTGGATCATGCCTTCAATTGGTATTGCATCAGGAATCAGTCAAACACTGCTTGGATCATTCAATTACAACCGAAATGTCGCATACCAAGGCTGGCTGGAAATGTATCCCGAAATTCCCAAGCGGCATCAAAACTTATCGATGTTCAACATCGCATTTGGAACATTTACTACAGTATTCAATACCTATGCACTTGTTTATCAGTTGAGAAACAAAAAGAAGCGAAAAGACATCAGCCTGAATCTATATGGATTCCAAACACCAACGAATGAAGTGAACATTGGGTTTCGCCTCACCAAACAATTTTAATTATGCGTAAGAAACACATCTTCGGAGATCCAAATCCATCCATTTGCGAACTGTATCACAAAAACGATAGAAGTATTGAAATCAAAGAAATAAAGTAAGGATTGTTGTAATTTAGAACAACGAAAAGCATTGTTATCCGCGTGATAAAACGAACATATCGACATTTTTCGGATCAAGAACTTGTAGCAGCTTGCTTGAAGAAAGAGCGAAAAGCACAGAAGGAACTGTACGATCGGTTCTCCCCGCTCATGAAGGGAGTCTGCATTCGGTATGCAAGTTCAGAAATTGAAGCAGACGATATTCTTCAGGAAAGTTTCATTAAAGTTTTCAAGCATTTGAGCGCGTACACAGACGAAGGCAAACTCGGTGGATGGATCAAGCGGATTACGGTAAATACCGCCATCGAATTTTATCGAAAGCGTGCGGTGTACGAGAAGCACATGAACGATCTTGCACTGGAAGCAGAATCTGGACAGGCTTCTGAGTTGTTTCAAACGGTAGATCTCGATCTTCTTCGACGAGAAATTCAACATCTTCCTGATGGCTTTCGCGTGGTCTTCAACTTGTACGCAATTGAAGGATTTACGCACAAAGAAATCAGTGAACAACTTGCCATTTCGATTGGCACGAGTAAATCACAATTTTCGAGAGCAAAGAAGTTATTGCAGAAGAGAGTCAAGGAAATTTACGCACCAGAACCATTAAAAGAACGCCATGCCAAATAACGAACTACAAGAATTACTGGGCGCTCGATTTGAACGCTACGAACACCAGACAAATGATGCGGTTTGGGATGCCATTGAATCAAAACTTGATAAAGAGCAATTGGGTAAAATAGGTATTAGGTTCTGGCTCTTTAACGGAACGGCCATTGCTATGCTCGTAGGCCTTTTGATTCAATCCTCTGTTACTTCTTCATCAACATCCATTGCGACGGCTTCTTCCACTGTAAAGCATTCACAAAAGAATGATCGCTCTCCTGAAGCGTCAGTTATTTCTGCTGAGAGCGTAACTGCTTCACGTAACATCAAATCAGCGGAACAACCTTCTACCGAACAACATGGTATTGAAGCGCCACAAGAGACAGCAGCAACTCACTCGACTTCAAACACGCTACATACAGCGAAAAAGAAGAATGAAAATACTGTGTTGGCGGATCAAAATGTCGCTCACACGGTCAATCTTCAGGATAAATCGAGGGAAGAAAACGACCAAACTACGCTTGATGATGCACCTTCTTCCTCCTTTCGCCCCGTTCTAGTTTCCTGTCTAGATCCGCGTAAAGCAAGCACTTTGAAACAGGATAATAATCGCGAGATTTCACATTCGACCTTCAGTCCTAAAAAACGTATTTTCTTAAAACCAATTCCAATCTTCTTGAATGCACAAACCAGCTATTTGAATAGGTTGAATTCATCCGTGGGAGAAAGCTCTACATCGAGTAATGTATCCGTTATTTCAAATCATCTCGCCAACAACAGACACTTCGATTTCAACCTGATGCCACATTTTCAGTTCACACCAAAAGTAAGTGCGGGTATCGGCTTTGGTTACTCAACTTCTTCCTACTCGAATAGCTATCAAACGGTTTCGAATCAAGGCATTTCAAAACATAACGTGCGCTCCGAACAATCGATCTATATTCTTCCTATTCAGGCGAAATACACCTTATTGCAGCGAAGCAAGTTTCAGCTCAACGTAGGACTCTCATGGCTCCAAGAATTCGGAAAAACTGACTATTCCATCACTACGCTACAGGAAGACACTTGGTCAGTCATTTCAACGCCCACGGCAATGACGGAATCGAACATCTCCGCACATGTCACTTTTCGCCAGATGTCTTTGGAGCCGTTTGGACAAATTTCGTATCACTTCCTTCCCCGTTTTTCTACTCATTTCGATGTAGGATATCGTCGCTATCTTGGAGATACCCAGCTCGGACAAAATGCTACTGAAAGACTGCATTATTGGAAAGCAGGTATTGGGTTGACCTATCAGTTGAGGTAGACCTTCTGCCCTCTTTTCGGAGATGAAATTCCACAGCTTGAAATGTTAAAAATAGAGTGTGAGATAAGAAATATAGATGTATTCCGTTTTCAAACAGAAAAAATCATCTATGAAGTATCTCATTTTCTTTTTGGCCATTAGCCCCTATTTTACTACCGCTCAAGACCTACAATCTGCTTTCAACCTTTCGGGAGGAGCCGAGCTTCATGAATCACAAACACACGCGTGGAACGTAGAATTATCCTATCAAAATAGAATCAGTAATACGAAACGATTTTGGACAGAATTTGGTGTGAACTACAGCATTCGAGAATACAAGGGCGACTCTGACTATAAACTGGATACTTCAACCCTTGGCTCACAGGTTTCGTATGGCCCTATTGACTACCCAGAATACACCCGTTTTCAATCCACTCATTATTCTCGAAGTACCTTTCTTCGTTTCCAAGCTGGAGTCAATTTCACCATCGTCGATCAGGAAAAATTCAAGGTTTCGGCTGGTGTTAATCTCGTAAGTCAATTATTGTTAAATCACAAAGAGCATGGACAACGCGTGTACATTCCGTTCAGTGATACGCTTGCCGCCATTGATCTTCATTACTATGTTGATTCCTCCACAAAAGAGGTAACACTAGCTGTACAGCCACATCTCAACGCAAGTTATCTACTATTGGATGATTTATGGCTTACAGCGCGAGTTAGCTCCTACGATAAATTGTTTGATCGAGAAAACGTTCTCCGAGCACAAATGAATCTCGGTCTTCGTTATTATTTGTAGACATTGATTTGATCATTTTTTGCCGGGTTTTACTATTGTTTTGTATCATTGTCCTACCAATTAACGGATATGCTCGACTGGAACTTGATCAACTTTATTGACATCAGCGGAACCTTCGTTTTCGCCGTTTCTGGAGTGATGGTGGGAATCAAAAAACAATTTGACTTCTTTGGTGTCATCATTCTTGCCTTTGTTACAGCGATTGGCGGAGGAACACTACGCGACATTCTTATTGGATCAACCCCGGTTAGCTGGATGAAAAATGAGATTTACGGGCTCGTTATTCTTAGTGCTGTTCCAGTCTGTTATTTCTTCAGTGCGCAGCTGCGTAAAGTGAGAAGAACCTTCTTTTTGTTTGACACCGTAGGAATTGGATTATTCACCGTTCTCGGGGTCGAAAAGTCATTAGATTTTGGACTTCACCCTTTAATTGCCGTAATGATGGGCGTCGTTTCCGCTGTATTTGGAGGTATTCTTCGCGATGTTCTTTCCAATGATGTTCCGCTGGTATTTCGAAAGGAAGTGTACGCCTTTGCGTGTTTAGCTGGAGCCTTGGCTTATCTTGGGTTGAGTTATCTTCCGATCAGTACTGTGCTCAATGAGATTATTGCCATTTCGGTTGTCATTTCAATCCGTTTGCTCTCACTTTGGTACAAATGGTCGATTCCGTTTAATCCAAGATAGAAGGTTGTTTCGTTAAAAAAGGCGTAAATAAACCACATAGATACATAGGTTGTATAGAGTGCGAGACATAGGAAAATACATTTTCACACAGAGCGGAAAGTACGCATGAAATATACCGAACTAGATAGGACCTTGATGAAACAATGAATTCTATGTTTCTATGTTTCTATGTTTCTATGTGTTAAAAAGCGTACGAATAAACCACGTCTACATAACTCGTATAAAACTAACCACATAGATACATAGGTTGTATGGAGTTCGAGACATAGGAAAATACATTTTCACATGGAGTTAGATGTGAATCAATGGAAATGAATTCTATGTTTCTATGTGTTAAAAAAACATACAAATGGCAATTCATGTTTTGGTAAAAAAGACAAGTCATTTGATAGATTATTTCTATTGGAAAATAAAAACTATCATGGAATGAAATGCATTGTCAACCATCGAAATCCCTAACTTTGGTAAAAACAACGAATCATGGCAACAATTACATTAAAAGGAAATCCAATTACCACCTCAGGAGAATTACCATCTAACGGAGAGCAAGCTCCATCATTTGATTTAACGGCAGTAGACCTATCTTCAAAAACACTGGACGATTTCAAAGGACAAAATTTGATTTTGAATATTTTCCCAAGTGTAGACACGGGAACATGTGCGGCATCTGTTCGAAACTTCAATAAAACGGCTTCGGATTTAGAGAATACAAAAGTACTTTGCATCTCGCGTGATCTTCCGTTTGCTCAGAATCGTTTTTGTGGTGCAGAAGGAATAGACAATGTCGTAATGCTTTCTGATTTCAATACAGGGAAATTTGGGAAAGATTATGGATTAGAAATTACAGCAGGTCCATTGAATGGCTTGCATTCGCGATGCATTGTTGTGGTGAATCCTGAAGGAAAAGTGATTTATACAGAGCAGGTAGCGGAAACGGTTGATGAACCGGATTACGAAGCAGCTTTGAATAGTTTGAAATAAACGCCTATAAAAAAACTCCGACGATGATGTCGGAGTTTTTTTTTATACGGTTCTCTTATTGAGCGTTGATACCAGTTTGAATAATGCCCGTTGGAAGTTAAAGAGCTCTTCTTCGTTCACTGATCCCTCACCAAAACTTTCAATCAGCTTGTGCGGAATTTCTTTCGCCTTCTCTTTCATATCCTGTCCGCTTTCCGTGAGAGAAATCATCACGGTTCGTTCATCAGATGTAGAACGCGTTCGCTGAATCAGCCCTTTCTGCTCCATTCTTTTGAGGAGAGGCGTCAAGGTATTCGACTCTAAGTACAAACGATTGCCAATTTCCTTTACACTTTGCGAATCGTGCTGCCACAAGGCCATCAAAACGAGGTATTGCGGGTACGTAATGTCCAACTCATTTAGATACGGCGCATACAATTTCGTTGTTAATCGCGATGCCGCATACAACGGAAAGCATAGCTGATTTTCTAAATATAGTTCCGGAATTTCCTCCTTCATCGTTACAAAATTTCCTCGATGTAGCTTTCCATTTTCTCGGGTGCCGTTGTTGGTGCAAAACGCTTCACGGGTTTTCCATTCTTATCGATGACAAACTTCGTGAAGTTCCACTTGATTTTGCTTCCCAAAAATCCTCCAAGCTCAGATTTCAAATACTTGTAAATCGGATGGGCGTTACTTCCGTTCACCTCAATCTTCTCAAACATCGGGAAACTCACACCGTAATTCACCTGGCAAAATTCCTGAATTTCATCCGAGTTTCCTTTCTCCTGTTTACCAAATTGGTTGCACGGAAAGCCGAGAATCACCAAGCCTTGATCTTTGTATTTCTCATACATGCTTTCCAATCCCTCGTATTGAGGTGTCAGTCCACACTTACTCGCAGTGTTCACCACCACCATCGTTTTTCCTTTGAATGCGTCTAATTTGATTTTTTCACCATTCAACTTGTTGGCTTCAAAATCGTAAATTGATCCTTTTCCCATCTAACTTATTTTTTTCGTGTTAATAAATGTTTTAATGCTCCAGTCGACCAGAGTGCCCATAAAATGAGAACTGGTTGAAAGAAGAGACGAATGAGACGTTTGAGATCGGTGTCTAACCCGAAAGCATCGATGCCATTCGTATATTGTGAAATGTTTCCTGGGAAAATCAACACATAGAAGATCGCCAATACGATTCCCACTTTTACTTTGTGTTTCACCAAGAAAATCATCGATAAGCCCAGTAATATTTCCACTACTCCCGAAGAAACCACCACGAAATCCATAAATGCGGTGCTATCAGGAAGCCATCTCGGAACCTGGGCCAAAAACTCCTCTCGTTGGAATGATAAATGTCCAATTCCTGCAAGGGTCATAAATGCTCCTAAGAGTACTCTAAATATATTTTGTATCAAACTTGTTTCCATAAATCGTTTAAGATTAAATCGTGCACGATACAAATATATAAATATAATTCGTTCCTCGCTAAGGAAAAGCAATTCATAATCGAACGGATAAGCTTCTTTTGATCGAAATAACCAAAATACCTTTGCTTCGATCCAAACGATCTAGTCTAGGTATCGGGAACACATCCTTCCATAGACTTCTACCCTATTCTTTCACGAAGCGCGTAGTGGTTGCAATTCCATTTTGAGTAATCAATTCCAAAAGGTATGTCCCTGTGCTTATTTCGGACACATCCAACACAGAGATGGTCGAATTCATTGGATTGACAAGCACGTTTTTTCTCATAATCTCCTGACCGCTCAGATCGTACACAATCAAGGTATGTTCAACATCTGTTACCGAAGCAAAATGTACATTCAACTTTCCATTCGTTGGATTTGGATAGAGACCAATGATTTCTACTGTTGAAATCTCATTCAGTCCACTTGAATTTTCTACACGGGGACACGCTGGAGCCATCTCGACGTTATATTTTTCAGAAGGTAGACTCGCTGAAGTTGTGGCATTCAATTGCATCTCCCCAGCGTTACTGTACAACGATTTCACCCAAGCGTAGGAAGAATTAACTGTATTGATATCATCTACAAAAAACCAATCTGCTTGAATTCTTTGTTGGTTAAGGTCTAGAATAATGAAGCCATGTTGCGTAAGTTCGACGAATTTAATGTGTGGGTTTTCGATTGTTAGAATCCCTCCACCGTTGATTGGTGCTCCCGGAGAGGTAACGCTAGGCGTCACAAATTCCACACCGAGGTTTTCCCCATTCTTCTCCAAATTGAAGGCCCAACTCGTGTGCACATCTCCCGTAATCACTGTAAAGTTTTCGATGTCATTGGTACGAACATGTTCCAACACGTTGTCGCGTTCTGCTGGATAGCCATCCCAAGCATCACCATTAATCGGTACGCCGAATACAGTTACAGGAGCGAAAATCACCTGATTCCCCAACACTTTCCATTGCGCAGTACTCGACGAAAGTTCGTTAGTTAGCCACTGATATTGATCCGTTCCCAACATCGTTCGATTCGGATCATTTACGTTTACTCCTTGTTCATTTCTTCCCTGTAAACGAGTGTCTACCATGAACAAATCGAGCAATCCTCCGAATTCAAACTTTCGATAGATCTCAAAATTATTCTCTGCTTTTGGGCGAATAGGCAACCACTCAAAATAGGCACGTTGCGCATCCAGTTTTCGGTCCGACCATAAACCTTCACCCAAATTGTGATTCTCTGCTCCGTTGGTGTATGAATCATTTGCTGATTCATGATCATCCCACACACAAATCCATGGATAGTTTTGATGTAATTTTTGCAACGCTCTGTCCATGTGGTATACCGAATAACGCAAACGATAATCGTCCAATGAAATCGTTTCATGCGTAGGATCAAACACACGATCGATGGACAGATTTTGTCCGTATCCACCTTCCTCGTATTCATAGATGTAATCTCCCAACATGAGAACTGCATCTACATCGTTTCTCTCCGAAACAACATCATACACGTTAAAATATCCGGCTTCCAAATTGGCACAAGAAACAATGGCAAATCGAAGGCTGTCCACTGATCCTACAGGTGTTGTTTTTGTTCTTCCTCGGACACTTTTACTTCCCAGTCCTGAGAATTCGTAATAGTAATACGTGTCTGGAGACAGTTCGTCCACATCAAACTTTACGGTATAATCACGTGAATTATCCGTAAGCATACTTCCTTGCGAAACAATGTTTGTCATTCCCGTATCCAACGCCATTTTATAGCTGACTAACACGGGAGAAGAAAAATCATCGGGTGTGATGCGCGTCCAAATGATCACTCGATCCGAAAGTGGATCACCTGAGGCCACGCCGTGGTAAAAATGGTTGACACAATCAATTGGAGTTATGCTCGTTTGAGCCGTAACACCGTAGAAAGATCCTAGGAAGAAAAGTAAAAGAAGTGATTTCATCGTTTGCTGATTTTACGAGCGTCCAATTGTCCGTTGTGCTGAACTTTTACGAAGTAAATTCCGCGATTCAGAAAATCTAAATTGATCGAAGTGAGTTGCTCATTGATGACGTAATTCGCAACAACCTTCCCTAACTGATCAACAATGACCATATCCGCAGGGTTTCCGTAGTTGACTGTTTCGGGAAATTGAACCGTAAGGTTTTCATCGAATGGATTTGGATACATGGACCACAAAAACGCCACCTCATCCAGTTCATCCGCTCCTGCGTATCCACAAACCTCAGCATACGTTCCATCCGCTCCAGCATTTGCTCCCGTACCACCATTCACTTCGATTGTTGCTGATAAGTTGAACTGCTCGCAATCGAGCGTATAGATTTTGATTCGTCCTCCGCCACCAGCGCCACCTTCACCAGCCGCATCACTATCCGATGTAGAAATACTATTAGAAGAACAAAAACCTCCACCGCCATAGCTGCACGATGCTCCGTTTCCAATTTGTCCTGATGCTCCACCGGCTCCACCTTTTGCCGAAAGCGTACCTTGAATATTGGCAGTTCCGAAGCATTCAATGAAAATTCCTCCGCCAGATCCACCACCAGATCCTGCGCCAGGTCCCGAACCGCATGAATACGTTCTTTCATCACAACCGTTACATCCATCTGAACAGCAATCGTCCGTTGCATCTCCCGAGCCACCATTTCCTCCAAAAGATCCATTTTGGCCATTCACGGTGATTTCACCATCTACGAATACATCTCCTGTTGCTTTTAGAAAAACCAATCCCCCTCCAGCACCACCATCGAAACCATCTGATCCTAAATAGAATGAACGTGCACCACCACCAGCACCGGCCCCACCAGACCCCAGTTGAATATCACGTCCAGATAGACTTCCATATTGAGTTGATTGCGCACCTCCGCTTCCTCCGTTTCCAGCAATTGCTCCGTATGAATCCTCAATATCTAGATCAGAAAATGTTGCCAGGTTTGTTCCTGCTCCGCCACTTGATGCAACAGCTCCAACTCCACCGTAAGAACCACCAGATCCACCACCGGCACCACCTGCACCTCCAACCAAGCCTGCTTCGTCTCCAAAACTACCACAGTACTGCTTTGATCCACTTCCTTCGGAACCGTTTGCTCCTCCCAAACCACCGCCAAGACCTGCTCCATCAGCCCCTCCAGAGCCGCCCTCAATTTTAATGTGTCCTTCCGTACCTGAATCGTTGCAGGAAGTTAATGAAGCTGCGTGTCCTGTAATGCTACTGACCGATTGACCTTTTCCTCCACCTGCGCCAC
>JABXHO010000094.1 GCA_013373595.1 Flavobacteriales bacterium
GGAAGTGGCACAAGACGGGCGGAAACAGTCGATTTTAACCTTGTAAATGGAGGGAGTTTGAGTTTCTATCTCAAAGTGGCAACAGGAACGGCTCCCTGCGATGATGCTGAAATAGGAGAAGATGTCATCTTGGAGTATTCAATAAATGGCGGGGCAACATGGACGCTCATGGCAACTTTGTTGGAATCGAACTATCCCACGTTTACCTATATTTCGATGCCTGTGCCAGCAGCAGCACAAACGGGAGCAACACGTTTCCGATGGAGTCAACCAAACTTTTCAGGTGCCAATCAGGATGTGTGGATGCTGGAAAATATCAATATTTCCGCATCGAATTCGGGTGGTGTAAGTTTCAGTTGGTCGCCAACGGCAGGTTTGGCTAATCCGAACAGTTTGAATACTACGGCTGCTCCTTCAACTCCAACGTGGTACGTTTTAACGGTAGGACAAGGACAATGCACGTATGCGGATTCTGTTTTTATTGATGTAAATTCTTCCTTTACCTTAACAACCACGAACGATACAACAATTTGTTCAGGTCAGCAATTTACGGTGTCTACAACTCCGTCTGCAGGATCTGGCTATACCTATCTGTGGGAACCAGCAGCTCCAATTATCTCTCCTGCAAACACTTACTTCGCGGCTACACTTGCTCCGAACACCGATACAATGATGTATGTTACGGTTACTTCGCCGTTGGGATGTGTACAAACAGATTCCGTTCATGTAACGTCGGTTGGTCTCACATTGGATATTGTTGGAGACACGATCTTATGTGTTGATGAATCTACTTGGCTGGAAGCCCTTGTTTCAAATCCAAATGGTTCGAGTTACACGATTGAATGGATGGAAAGTGGAACTGTCATTGGAACAACAGATTCTATTTTCATTGCACCAACGTCAAATACAAGCTACAGTGTGATTGTTGATGACCTGACAGCACAATGTCAATGGTTCGATACAGTCAATGTATTCTACGATGATTTCTTCGTAGATGCAGGACCCGACACAACACTTTGCAGTACAGCGGGCTATCAAATGCTAGGAAGTAGCAACGTAAATAGCGTATCTCCACAAATAATTTGGACAAACCCTGCAACATTGGATTTGGTGAATTTATTGGATGCAACCGTCATGGTGGATACAAGTGCGCAGTATGTGCTAACCGTTGGGGATGGATTCTGTGAGTATTCCGACACCATGAACTTAATGCACTTTCCACCAGTGGGAGTATACATGCCTTCCGATACCACGATTTGCCAAGGTGATTCAATTCAGTTAGACTTCTCAGGAGTGAGCGCCGCCAATTGGAATACAACGAATGGAATTTCGAATCCGCAACCTTCGATATTCATCATCTCGCCTCAAACAACGCAAGTGTATTTTGTAGATTATGTCGATACAAATGGTTGTCCTGGAGTAGATACGATGATCGTTAATGTGAATTTAACACCCTCTGTTTCGCTTCCCGCTGATATTGAAATGTGTGAGGGGAATCAACAAACAATCAACGCGACAATCAATAATACTCTTGGGTCGTACCTTTGGAATACCGGCGATACGACCACTTCCATTCAGGTTCAAGCGGAGGGAACATATTGGGTCGATTACACAACAACTTGCGGAACAAGCACAGATTCTATCGAGGTAGCCTTCTTTCCTGATTTTGATGTAGATCTCGGGAATGATACACTCATGTGTTTTGGCTACACACTTGATGTAACAGCACAAATTCCTTCTGGAGGAAATGCTATTTGGTCAACAGGACAAACAGTTCCAACAATTTCGGTGACAAGTCCGTCGGTTACTTCCGTTTCGGTGTATGATGCAAATGGATGTTTGCGACAAGACACAATCGAAGTGATGGCTTCGCCTCCCATTCAAGTTGATCTAGGTCCAGATATTTCCATGTGTGAGTACGATTCTTCCACGCTGAATGGAACATCGCCGCAGGGAGTAGCGTACCTGTGGAATACGGCTGAAACAACACCAACAATTGTCGTGCAGGATGCCGGAACGTACTTCGTAACCGTAACGGACGCCGCGGGCTGTATGAGTGGGGATACGATTGTGGTAGTCGAAACTCCAACACCAGATCCAACGATTTTGGGACCAGTCGTATTTTGTTCCAACGAAGAAGTGCAATTTGAAGCAAGTTCAGGATTTGCAAACTACGTTTGGAGTACGGGGTCAAATACGAACCCAATGAGTTATCAAGGGATAACCAACGAAATTTGGGTACAGGTAACGGATGCTAATGGTTGTGTAGGAGCAGACACAATTAACGTCGATGTAATTGATGTCCCTGTTTTGGATTTAGGTCCTGATATTGTTTTGTGTGAATCGGAGGTAGTTGTGCTCAATGCAGAAACACCTGGTGCATCGGGGTATTTGTGGTCTCCAACCGATCAAACAAGTCCTTCGGTCGATGTATTGCCCGGATCATATTCTGTTGTCGTGAACTACGAAAACTGCACCATTTCGGATGAAATTGACATTACGGTGGAGCCGTATGAATTTGATTTAGGAGAAGATTTAATTCTTTGCTACGAACAAGGTGTATTTCTTGCACACTCGTTGTACAACATCGATTCAATAATTTGGCACGACGGAACGAATGCTAGCTGGTTTGAACAGTTAACGTATTCAAGTCTGTCCGACACCTTGATTATTTCTGCAACGGCATACGGTTGCGATCAAAAACAGGATACAGTGATTGTTCTGCTAGAAGATTGCAATTGCCAGTTCTATGTACCGAACTCATTTACGCCAAACAATGATCAACTCAACGATGTCTTCAGCGTATACTTTGATTGCCCAGTTGTTCATTTCGAACTTTCAATCTTCAATCGTTGGGGAGAACTGGTGTTTCAAACCGATGATCCAAACTTCGTTTGGGATGGACAGTTGAATTCAGGTGAAGATGCACAAGATGGAGTTTATACGTGGAAAATGCGTTACGAAAACAAATACACCAACCTGACACGGGAAAAAGAGATGCACGGACACGTCAACGTGCTCCGATAATCAATCTTCTCTTCTAGTGAACTGAACAATCCGCTTCGCTAAGAAAACCTTTTCCTTGATCATGTTCTCTAGTTGAATCCAACTATATTTGAGCCATGAAAAAAATGCGCGTTGCAATTATTGGTGGTGGAGCAGGAGGCTTTTTCTCGGCACTTTCCGTGAAAGAACATCATCCAGATGCGCAGGTAATCATCTTCGAAAAGTCCCAGAAGTTATTAGCAAAAGTTAAGGTTTCAGGAGGAGGAAGATGTAATGTTACGAATGGAACGGATTCAATCAAGACTTTGGCAGAAGCCTATCCTAGAGGTTCAAAGCAGCTCCGAAAACTGTTTGGCACATTCAATAATCAACATGCAATGCGATGGTTTGAGGAGCGCGGTGTTCCCTTGGTGATTCAAGATGATTTATGTGTGTTTCCTGTTTCGCAAAACTCGCAAAGCATCATCGATTGTTTTCTTCGCGAAGCGAATAGATTGGGAATTGAAATTCATACCAAAGCTGCGGTTAAACAAATGCAACCGACGGAAGATGGAATCAATTTAACGTTTGCCGACGAAGACAAAGCTTCAGAAATCTTTCACAAAGTAATTGTCGCAACGGGTGGATCTCCCAAGGAAAGTGGGCTCGAATGGCTCAAAGTTCTGGGGCATAAGATTGCATCGCCTGTTCCGTCCTTGTTTACATTCAATATGCCGAACGAGTCCATCACAGAGCTAATGGGGATTGTTGTGGAAGAAGCAATTGTGCGCATCCGATTGCGCTCGGATCAGGGAACAAAACTTCGCGGCGATGGTCCACTATTGATTACGCACTGGGGAATGAGTGGTCCTGCGGTGCTGAAACTATCGGCTTTCGGAGCTCGCATTCTACATGAAATGAAGTATCAATGTGTGGTGCAAGTCAATTGGGTAAATGACGTGAATGTCGATCGCGTAACCAATCGCCTTAAACAATTGCAGAAAGACCACCCGAATAAGCAATTGCAAAACGCCCGTTTACTCGAAATTCCCATTCGTTTGTGGCTCTATCTTCTTGAGAAATGTGGAATTTCAAAAGAAACGACATGGACGCAAATGGGGAAGAAGCCATTCAATAAATTGCTCAATATGCTAACGAACGACGAGTATCAAGTATCGGGAAAAACAACTTTCAAAGAAGAGTTCGTTACGTGTGGAGGTGTGAGTTTGGAAAGCATCAACATGAAGACAATGGAAAGCAAAGCAGTTCCCAATCTCTATTTCACAGGAGAAGTGATTGATGTGGACGGCATCACAGGAGGCTACAACTTCCAGGCGGCTTGGACAACCGCATTCATAGCAGGGAAACTACTTTAGATGTTTCGATCTTCTAAAAATTCACGCTGTTCTTACCATCCAATACCGCCGAAGAAGAAAAAGCACGGTTTTTGAAAGAAGATGGAAGTTTTCCTACCACGTAGCGAATTCAACCATCAAAAAACAAGAAATGCTTAACTTCGCACCCAAAAAACAATCAAGATGAAATACCTTATCGTAGGACTCGGAAATCCAGGCTCGAAATACGTAAACACGCGTCACAACATCGGCTTCCTTGTCTTGGATGAATTCGCGAAAGAACGAGAAGCAACGTTTGAGTTGGACCGTCATGCGGAAGTTGCTCGAACGAAATTTAAAGGTAGAACGATTGTTTTGGTGAAGCCAACCACCTTTATGAACTTGTCTGGAAAGGCTGTAAACTATTGGATGCAGCAAGAAAAAATTCCATTGGAAAATGTATTGGTCATCAGCGATGATTTGGCACTTCCTTTCGGTACCTTACGCATGAAAGGAAAAGGATCGGACGGAGGTCATAACGGGTTCAAAGACATTCAAGCAACACTAAACACGCCGAATTACGCGCGCCTTCGCTTTGGAATTGGAAGCGAATTTGGTAGAGGGCAACAATCCGACTATGTACTTGGAGAATGGAGCTCACAAGAACAAGCCGCTCTCGGGGAACGCGTTTCAACAGCAACTGAGTTCATTAAAGGATTCACAACGATAGGCCTTAACCGAACAATGAGCAACTGGAACGGAAAGTAGTTCTAAGTTCTAGCGTACTTTACCATTTTTTTTGGGCGTTTCTCCAGACATGCGGAGCAATTGTCTGGAGCCGGGCTGTTCGCTGTATCTCCAATATTCCGAAAGCTTTCGAAATAATCGGAGGATGTCGCTTCTATCCCTAACGCGACACTCGTTTACGAGATCACAGTTCTTTGGTCGAGTAGCAGCGAAAAATTCAAGGGTTCACTCATTTCCTAGTTTGTGGCAACAATCGAAACGTTGATGTTCTAGTGCAGGTTTCAAACGATATAAACACGAAGAATCATTTACGATTATCCGTGCATTTTTTTATTTCCTAGTATTTGGCAAAAGCCTAAATGGGTGCAATTTGCCAAATGCTAGGAAATGGACTCCAACAAGCAATTTGCCCGTGGTTTGCCTCACAGGTGCCCGCGCCCGAGCGGAGTGCGACAGCTTTAGGAAAAGGGAATGTTGTGCCGCTTGCAGATGCGCGTAATACATTACCAGCAGATGTTTAGCAGAACAAATTCACTTGACGAAACTACAGCACGTAGATCGATCCGATAGCTATCCGATTACTATCGGATGCTATCGGAAAGGCGCCCAAATTCAACTGTAGAATGTCCTTTGTAAAAGCCGCGTATTTTAATCAAAACGGTCAAGTGCATTCCAGATTCGGCGCAATTCTTAATTCTACATTCAACCATGTTGCATTACCGACGTTTTTCTTACTTTTGGCTTTCTAATTTTTATCGAAATGAAAAGAATCAAAATCGCGGATGTCCTTGCGAACCCTACAATCGGGGAAACAATTACAGTGAAAGGGTGGGTGAAAGCCAATCGTGCCAATCGTTTTTTGCAAATCAATGATGGTTCAACGATCAATAATATCCAAGCCGTAGTTGATTTTGAAAATTTCGATGAAGCACTTTTGAAGCGCCTTACAACAGCTTCTGCAGTAAGCATTACAGGTGAGCTAGTTGAGTCTCAAGGGGCTGGACAAGCAGTAGAAGTAGTTGTTGAAACCATTGAAGTGTTGGGTGATGCAAATCCCGACGAAGTGCAAAAAACCGTAATGCAACCAAAGCGTCACAGCTTGGAATTTTTGCGTGAACAAGCTCACTTGCGTTTCCGTACGAATCTATTCGGAGCGGTATTCAGAATCCGTCATGCAGTAGCGTACGCGGTGCACAAATATTTCAACGATCAACGTTTTTACTACCTGCACACGCCAATTATCACAGGTTCGGATGCAGAAGGAGCCGGAGAAATGTTCCGCGTTTCTACGCTTGATCCTAAAAATCCACCATTGAATGAGGATGGATCGATTGATTACTCTCAAGATTTCTTTGGAAAACCAGTAAACTTGACCGTTTCGGGGCAACTAGAAGCAGAATTGGGAGCCTTGGCCTTGGGTCAGGTATACACATTTGGACCAACGTTTAGAGCTGAAAATTCGAATACATCGCGTCACCTCGCCGAGTTTTGGATGATCGAACCAGAAGTGGCGTTCAACGATTTGAAAGACAACATGGATTTGACGGAAGATTTCCTCAAATACATTGCAAACTATATTTTGACAAACTGCGCGGATGATTTGGCATTCCTGAACGAGCGTGAAGCGAAGGAGCAAAAATCGAAGCCGCAAAACGAACGCAGCGAGTTGAGCTTGATTGAGCGTTTGGAGTTTGTGCGTGATAACGAATTTAAGCGTTTGACATACACCGAAGCAATCGAAGTGTTGAAGCGCTCGAAGCCTTACAAGAAGAAAAAATTCAAGTACGATGTGGAATGGGGAGTTGATCTCCAAAGTGAACACGAGCGATACTTGGTAGAGAAAGAATTTAAATGTCCAGTGATTTTAACGGATTACCCAGCTGAAATCAAAGCCTTCTACATGCGTCAAAATGATGACGGAAAAACGGTAGCAGCAATGGATGTTTTGTTCCCAGGAATTGGTGAAATCGTCGGTGGATCTCAGCGTGAGGAGCGTTTGGATATACTCAAGAAAAAATGTGCTGACTTCAATATTCCAGAGGAAGAAATCTGGTGGTACCTCGATACACGCCGCTTCGGATCGGTTCCACATGCAGGGTTTGGACTTGGATTCGAACGAATGGTGATGTTCGTAACAGGGATGACAAACATCCGTGATGTGATTCCATTCCCACGAACTCCTCAAAACGCAGAATTTTAAATCGAAAAAAAAACGGTATCTTAGTTACGTATAATTCACAACGATGGCATTAAAACAATATCTCTCGCAGAAACTGGAACAGCGGCTTTCACCGCAACAAATTCAGTTGATGAAATTGCTACAGGTGCCAACGATGGAACTCGAGCAACGTATCAAACAAGAAATCGAAGAAAATCCTGCCCTTGAAGAAGGGAAAGAGGAAACTGAAGAGGACGATTTCGATAACGAAGAGTACGAGGCGGAAGTCGAAGAAGATTTCAATATCGAGGATTACCTCAGTGATGACGATGCCGAGTACAAAACGCAAGTTAGAAATAAAGGAAAAGACGACGACGAAAAGGCAATTCCGCTGTCGGGAGATCAAAGCTTCCAAGAGCGTTTAACCAAACAGTTGCAGTTACTTTTTCTTGATGATACACAATATTTAGTAGCCGATACGATTATTGGGAACTTGGACGAATCAGGTTATTTGAATCGTGAAATTGAAGCGATTGTCGATGATTTGGCCTTTTCCGCAAATGTAATGGTGACGGAAGAAGAAGTGGAAGAAGTATTGCTTCGTATCCAAGAACTCGACCCTGCTGGGGTTGGAGCCCGTGATCTCCGCGAATGTCTGTTGATTCAGATTGAGCGCAAGCAAGATGGAGACATCACGAAGTATACGGCAAAAAAAATCCTTCAAGATTTCTTCGAAGAGTTTACGAAGAAGCACTACAAGAAGATCATCAAAAAGATGGAAATCTCGGAAGAAGATTTGAAGGAGGCAATCAATGAAATTGTCAAGCTGAATCCGAAACCGGGTGGTTCCATGAAGGAATCTTCGCAGAGCTTTCAACAGGTAATTCCCGATTTTACGGTGTACGAGCATGAAGGTCAACTTCAACTTACCATTCACGGACGAAATGCTCCAGAATTGAAGGTAAGCGGCGACTACAAGCAAATGCTAAAAGGGTATGCTGAGGGAGCCAAAACATCGAAAAAAGACAAAGAAGCAGTCAGCTTTGTGAAACAAAAGTTAGACAGCGCCAAGTGGTTCATCGATGCAATTAAACAACGTCAAAACACACTGATGTTGACCATGAATGCGATCATGAACTACCAAAAGGAGTATTTCCTCACAGGAGATGAAACGAATTTGCGCCCAATGATCTTGAAAGATATCGCGGAAATCGTTGACTTGGATATTTCTACCATTTCGCGTGTTGCGAACAGTAAATACGTTCAAACCGATCAAGGTGTATTTCCATTGAAGTATTTCTTCTCAGAATCGCTTTCTACAGATTCTGGGGAAGAGGTATCGACACGTGAGGTAAAGAAAATTCTTTCGGAAGCAATTGACAACGAAGAGAAAAGAAAACCATTAACCGACGAAAAATTGGCGAATTTGCTCAAGGAAAAAGGGTACAACATTGCACGAAGAACAGTGGCAAAATACCGTGAGCAGTTGAATATTCCAGTAGCACGTTTGAGAAAAGAGCTGTAAATGAAAATCGCCTCTCAAATCATTTCTTGGCTGTTTGTTCCACTCTTTACACCAGTTTTAGGAATGATGTTGGTCATGTTCGTGCCGTCTCATCAAGATATTCTCAACGAAGATTCTTTGTACGCACTCATAGATGCCCAAAAATGGCAAGTGTTGTATCACTATTTCTTCTTTTGTATGGTGGTGCCTGGATTGTCGCTTTTGTACCTGAGGAGCATAGGCGTCGTTTCTACCATTGAGGTCGATAACCGACGAGAGCGATCAATTCCTATTCTGGTGATGTTCGCTAGCTGCCTAGGACTGTATTTACTGCATATCTTTATGATTCCCGCAGAAATCGAAATACCAAAATTTATTTTTTCCTATCCCCTTGCTGGAGCAATCGTTACGGTAATCTTTTTCTTTCAAACACTATGGAAAAAAGTGAGTTTACACGCAGGAGGAATGGGAATTATGTCCGGGTTTATTATCGCGTATGTTGCAGAAATGCAGTCGTTTGAAATGTGGATAGTCGTGTTCGCAATCATCACCTCAGGACTTGTAATGTCGGCACGTGTGTATCTGGAAAAACATACGCTTCTGGAAGTGGTTATCGGATGGTTTACAGGAACTTTTGTTACTTTTGCGGTTAACTATTACTATTAATACGGCAAGATTCTTGCTTCGTTCAATTCAAAATAGAAAGATGAAAAAAACTAATGTAGTTGTGATCGGTTTGCTAGCGATTGTAGTTAGCGCGTGTGGTTTGTTCAATGAGAAGAACAAAGGAAAAGGGTTTAACTTATTTACAGTGCAGCAAGACATCGAATTGGGTGCGCAAGTAGCTGCAGAAATTGACAACGATCCACAAACCTATCCATTGCTCGACTCTGTGCAGTACAAAGAGGTATACAATTACGTTTACAAAGTACGAGACAAAATTTTGAATACAGGTGAAGTAGATTTTAAGGATGATTTCCAATGGAGGTTACGCATTATTCACGACGATAGCACACTAAATGCTTTCTGTACACCGGGAGGATACATCTATATTTACACGGGAATCTTGAAGTTTTTGGATAGCGAAGATCAATTCGCTGGTGTATTGGGACATGAGATCGCGCACGCAGACCTTCGTCACTCAACACGACAAATGACGAAATTACTCGGAGTGGAAATCCTTTTGGACGTTTTGGCTGGAGACAGAGCAGCATTGAAACAAGTAACAGGTGCTTTGGTAAGCTTGAAGTTTTCTCGTTCGCATGAATCGGAAGCAGACGCGCGTTCCGTGAAATATTTGTGTCCAACAGACTACAACGCAGCAGGAGGTGCTGGTTTCTTCCAGAAAATTGAAGATATGGGAGGTTCGAGACCACCAGAGTTCATGAGTACGCACCCGAACCCATCCGATCGTATTGAGCATTTCTACAATGAAAAAATAACGCACGGATGTACAGGAGAGAAAACCTATCAAACAGAGTTTGAAGCAATGGTTGCTCGTCTCCCTCAATAAGAAGCGAAGCTGAACCATTCAGCCTACAATTTCGTGAGGTCGGAAGGAATTTCTTTAAGGTTATGAAATCCGAGCTCATGTTTTTTGTAAATTAGGCTTACTCCAATCAACCAATACTACGATTTCGTTAAAATGAAAGCAAAAAGAACATCATTAAATGATATTGCCAAAGCGCTTAATGTGTCTAAGGCTACTGTATCATTTGTCCTCAACGACAAGGGAGATCAGTTCAATATCAGCAAAGAAAAGCAACGACTCATTCGTGAAAAAGCGAAAGAATTGTCGTATGTCCCTAACTTTTTCGCCAAAAGTCTACGACAAGGTGAAACAAAAACAATTGGACTGGTATTGCCCGATATCTCGAATGCTTTCTATGCAGAACTGTGCAAAACGATTCAAGAAAAATTATACGCGGAAGGATACAATACCTTCATCGTGAATACAAACGATGACGATGAAGTCGAAAAAGTGCTCATGCGTGAATTAATTCAGCGTTCAATCGATGGAATGATCATCGCGCCGAGTAATGACATCAAAGATTTGATTCCAATTTTGCTTGAGACACACATTCCAGTTGTTTTCACAGATCGACCAGGAGATGAAAATGCCGATTTTGTTGGTGTTGACAATTTCGTGGAAGCAGAGCGATTGGTGAAATCATTCCGAACGGAACCGAAGAAATTGATCGTTGTGGCGCCATCTAAAACAATTGTGTCTACCATTCAACGACGCATCAACGGAATCGAAGAGGTGTGCAAGAAAGAAGGTATTGCGTACAGCGTTGTAGAGTTGCCAGAAACACAAGAAGCAATCAACGAAACGATAAAGAAAGAGTTGGATGCAGGTGGAGATTCGATTATTCCATTGAACAACAAATGTACGCTGAGAGTGTTGGCGACAATCAATGAATTGAAGCTTTCAATTCCTCAAGATTTACGTCTAATTTCCTTCGATGATAACGAGACTTTCGCCTACATGACTCCTCCAATTTCGGCGTTGCGTCAACCTGTATCCGATATTGGTTTGAAAACAGTGGCACGTTTGTATGAGCGAATCAAGGAAACCAAAGATCCAGGGAAACACTTCTTACTACCATGTGATTTCATGGAAAGAGGATCGCATTAATGATTCTTTCCTTTTTTAGTGATCGCACCTTGTTGATGAGATCTATTTCATGGGAGAACTTGAATTTTCATGCAAAGTGCTTCAGCCCGATTTAATGATACAATGGTAGCGTAACGAGTCTGCCATTATTCATTGTTCTCCATACGATTATAAGATGCGTTCACTCAGTTCTGACTGAAAAACATTTCTCACGTAATCAATTCCTACTTGCAAACCATAACGATAGTCTGCATTGATTCCACTTACTGAATACTTGTACGTAGTACATTTTAACCCTTCTTCCGGCCAAAGTTGTTCGAGTTTAATGTTTTGCGGTGGACTAGAAAGGAAATCCATCGTGTTGTTATAGATCAAGTGGTTTTCGGCAAAGCACAGACTCAGTTCAGGGTGACTTCGAAAGTAGATACTTCCAAAATAGTCGGGCCAGCTTTGAACAACTTTCCGATCAATATGTGTCGTGCGAAGAATGAGAATGTCGCTTGACCCTGTTTCTACGGCCCATTTTGCGGGAATAGGATCACTCCATCCTCCGTCCATTAAATCCAAACCACGGATTTGGTGCACGCCCTTGGTAACAAATGGAAGTGTACTTGAAGCAATAACAACATCAACCCAATCAGATTTTTCTGGCTTGAGGTAAAGCGCTTTTCCATTGGTTCTGCTCGTGGCTACAAACGAAACATCTTTGTCTTTGGCATTTTCAACAGCGGCTTCTACGTTAAACGGAACCAACTCTTCAGCGACCGAGCGAAGATGGTCAATGTTCATGTAGCCACGATCTTTGATGATTCCTTTAATGTTTACAAAATCTGGATCTTCCGCCAAAATGCGCATGGCTTGAACGGTAGCTCCGTACTGTTTGCTTAAGTAATAGGATGCCGAAATAGCACCTCCAGAATTTCCAAGAATCCGATCAAATGGACAGTAATCCAACGCGATAAATGCGTCCAAAATGCCTGCAGTGAATCCGGTTCGAAATCCTCCTCCTTGTACGATTAGTGTTTTCATTTCTGACCGAAAAATTAGTAAAATCTTTTCATTGAGAACGATTATTTTTGTTTCATGAAGCCTTCTATTTTCAACACGTCGCTATTTATCGACTTGCATACGCACTCAGCAACGCATTCTGACCGTGCTGATATTCTTGAAGTGATTTCGTCACCACATCCGTTAAATGGAAATAGTTACTCATTGGAACGACACCCGTGGAATGTAGATCGAGTAGCGGATGAAGCAGAACAAATCAAGATAAAATCGATCCTGCAAGACCCAAATTGCTTGGCGTTGGGTGAAGTTGGACTGGATAAACTCAAAGGAGTTTCGTTCGAGGAGCAGCAGGAAATTCTACGATCGATTTTGGTGGTTGCGGCGCACGAAAAGCGACCAGTAATTCTTCATTGTGTGAAAGCATTTGATGAAATTATTCAATTCAAAAAAGAGTTCGAATCAATTCCGAATTGGGCAATTCATGGCTTCAATAAGCATCCTCAATTGGCAGAACAACTAATCGGACATGGATTTTACCTTTCCATTAATCCTCAGAAAAGCACCCATGCGAAAGAGTTACTCGATACAATTCCAATGGATCGTTTGTTTCTTGAAACAGACAATAGTTCTTTTTTCATTGAAGACAATTATCTTCGCGCCGCAGAAATGTTAGGTGTTCAGTTGGAGGAACTCAAAAAGAACATCACCCAAAATGCAAAACACTTTTTTGGACATGAGTAATTGGTTAGAACGCACAGAATTATTGGTTGGTGAAGATGCCATGAAGAAATTGGCAAAAGCGCACGTATTGGTCGTTGGATTAGGTGGAGTAGGAAGTTATGCCGCCGAAACATTGGTACGAGCAGGAGTTGGAAGTTTAACCATTATCGATGGCGATGATGTGGACCCAACAAACAAGAATCGTCAGCTACAAGCATTAGATTCTACCGAGGGAAAACAAAAAGCCTTGGTGCTACGCGATCGCTTTATGGACATCAATCCGAAGCTAAATTTAACAGTACACGATCAGTTCATGGACCCAGATGCAATGAAGGAGCTATTGACAGCGAAGAAATTTGATTTCGTGATGGATTGCATCGATAGCATCACTCCAAAATTGAGTTTGATCGTTACCTTACGCAGAGCGAAGTGCAAATTCATTTCATCGATGGGAGCAGGAGGGAAATTAGATCCAACTCGCATCAAAATTGCAGATATCTTCGCTACGAAGGAATGTAAATTTGCCAAGCAACTCAAAAAACGACTCAAGAGAGAAGGAGTGCGCAACAAAGTGTTAGTTGTGTACAGCGATGAAATTCAAAAATCGGATTCCTTGCAATTGACGGACGGAACGAACTATAAAAAGTCGTTTTACGGAACCATTTCTTATATGCCTGCGATGTTTGGAATGACGATGGCCTATGAAGTGCTTCGTCGATTGATGAAGTGAATCACATTTTGGTAAATCCTTTATGTCCGGGAGGTAAAGGATTGTTTCGAAAATATTCTTGTAGAACAAAACCGCGATCGTCGAAGTGTTCGTTCATTACCTTAAAATGTCGAATGCGATCCACGCGAAATGAGCGGTACTCTTCTCGGAGATAACACCAGGCAATCAAAATCCATTTCCGATTGGTAGAAATGAGGGTGTAGGGCTCTATTTTTCGGAAGGAAATTTCTGGATCATTCGCCTTTTGATAATTGATCTCCATGAATTTTAAATGCGTAATGGCCAATTGGATTTCCGAGAGTGCATTACTGGAAAGGTCTTCCCAATAGTTCTCGAAGACGTGAATTTTTTCACTGAGACGTTCACTTGTTTCCAGAACCGAAGTCTTAAAAACAGATTTGATTTTCGTTAAAGCATCGGTGAAATCAGCAATGAAGGATTTGTCTTGTGTTTGTTTTGCCAAATGCTGGGCAGTGATGAGCGCATTGGCTTCTTTCTCGGTAAATTGAACGGGTGCCACGGAATAACCGTCCATCAGCGAATATCCTTTTCCTTCTATTGTGATGATGGGAACGCCTGCTTCTTCCAGTTTCCGAATGTCACGGTAAATCGTACGAACGCTTACATCGAATCGCTCAGAAAGTTCCGTCGCAGTCAATAACCGCTTCGACTTGAGCAGAGTGAGAATCGATATGAGACGGGGAAGTTGGGACATATAATGAAGTAAAAATAGCGAACCCAAACTGAATCCGCTATTTTTTGATTGGCTTCGGTGCGTTTTATTGCATCGAGTGCAAAGCAATACGGTTTCCTTCCGTATCAATGAACTGAGCCATGAACCCATTTTCTCCGATACTCGTTTTAGGAAGGATAATTTTCGCTCCTGCTTTTTCGGCTCTCTCGAGTGAAGGACTTAAATCATCTCCACCTGGAATATAAATCGTAACACCGTCCATAGATGGTTTGCATTCCGGATGCTTCATCAAAGCTCCTCCAACTCCTTGTCCTCGCTCGTAAGGGAAAACGCTGTACAAGGTATTCGGATCGGACATGTCGTGATCGATTAACGCATCTCCTGTCACGGCTTCGTAAAATTTCTTCGCTCGATTCATGTCTAGAACTGGGATTTCAAACCATGCAATTGCTGTCTTCATAATAATTTGTTTTTGTTAGTTATGAAGCAAAAGTATTATGGGTGAGTGACAAATCATGTCAGGGGTATTTCTTCAAGAAAAAATTCTTTGAAATGATGTCCTCCGAGTTATTTCTGAAGTTGAATTAAGAGGTGATAACCTTTAGGGCTTTCTTCTCAGCGGCTGATAATGCGTACTTCCCACCTCGATGATTTCGGAATAGCAAAGAGTCGTATTCTTCATCCTCAATCGCATTCATAATTTTCGGGTGAATGTAGTGACTTCGGCATACGGCTACCGTATTTCCTAGTTCCTTCGCAACATGCCGAACGAGTGTTGTGCTCACCTTTTTTCTGCGGTTTTTACTGACAATTTCTAGCGCAATAGGTAAATATTCTATGGCCAAATAAGATCCAGCCCAAGTCCGAAAGTTTTTCGCTGAGAATTCTTCACCCGTAATTTCTTTGAGGTAATCGTTGACCTCGGAGCTTTTAATGGATTTGTATCCGTCGCGACTTTTGTAGGTGAAAATTTCACGGCCAGGAAGTTCAGCGCATTTCACAATGAGTTTAGAAAGCATGGAATTATCCATCCTCACTTTTCGGTATTTGTTACTCTTCGCTTTGTAGCTAAATACGACATCCTCATCATCTATATCCAAGTGTTTTCGCCGAAGAGTAGTGGCTCCAACTGTTGAATTTCGTTTTAAGTACCGTCGGTTCCCGATGCGCACGTGCGTTTGATCCAATGTAAGTATGATTAAACCAAGTGTTTTATTTCGGTTCCATTCTTGTTTTGCTAGATCGCGATGTGCTTTACGTCGAATTTTAGGTAAGTGCTCCGCAAATGAAGCCAATTTTTCAAATTTTAGCCGATCGCGGTAATTTCGCCAATCCTCATGATAGATGTATTGTTTTCGCTCTTTGTCATCAAAGCCATACGCGCGGATGTGTGTATTCGGATTGGAGGCAATACGTACCTCTTTCCAATTGGGCGGGATGACTAAGCTTTCAATTTCCTCGATGAATTCGGAATCAACCTGTCGACCATCGAAATATACGTAGCGAAACGATTTCTTGGTCCCTTCTCGATGGATATCAAAATGGATGTCTTCAGCCTGAATTAAATGAGATACTTCCGTTACACTCATGAAGCCAAAGATAAATGAATTGCAATCGTTTTTAGTTGGATGAATGCGAATTGTAGCATGTTTAAGAAAGAAAATACGATTTCAAGAGACTTCATTCAGGCCGGACTCTACGCATGCCTAGGTGTTCACTGTCAGTAATTTAATGTAGTTAGATATGCAACTAAAAAATCCAAAATGAGCGCTAAATCTAGTGAATTGGAAATAAAATAAACAAATAGTTGCGTATGCAACTAAATAATATGGATATTTGCGGCATGATACCGAAAGATTTTCGTGACTCGCTTGCTCCTAATTTGGGCAAGACTGTAAAGTTGATAGAACATTGTGTGGATGAAATGTTGGCCCGAAAGGGATTCAACCTTACCAAAATGCAGTTTATTTTGCTTCACAAAGTTCATGAACAGAATGGAGCTTGTCAGAATGAGCTAGCCTTTGCCTCCAATCGAAATAAATCCTCGTTGGCAAGAGCAATCGATGTATTGGAGAAGAAAAATTACATCGCACGCATCCCAAGTGAAGAAGATAAACGCGTCAACCAATTGTTTGTCACAAAAAGTGGTTTGGATGTCCTCGAACGTTCAACACCAATCTTTGAAGAAATGCGAAAAATCATCTATAAAGGAATCAGCGAAGAAGAAGCAAATAAAGTAATTGACATAGTCAAACGGATTCGAGCGAATGTTAACGAAGAAGTTCAACTCGATACACCATCAAACAAAAAACAATGAGAAAAGTCATTATCGTCATTTCTGGACTCGTAATTATAGGTCTAGGCGTTTGGATCAACGGAATGTTAGCCAATAGCAAGAAAGAACCGGAGAAGAAGACGCAACACAAAGTGAATTCGGTATACGTCGAAACGGCCAAAAATGAAGCGGTTCCTGTTACGATTGGAACGAGTGGAAGCGTTTTGGCAAAGGACAGAATGGAGATTTTCGCGGAAGTAACGGGGGTGTTCGAGAGCGGAAGTAAAGCATTTAAAGCAGGAACGTCGTTTCCGGCTGGATCTACTTTGATTCGTATCAATGATGATGAATTCAGAGCGTCAGTGGTATCGCAACGAGCAGCCTTCAAAAATACCATTACTGCAATATTGGCGGATATCCGATTCGATTATCCGAATTCCTTCTCAATGTGGAACGATTACCTCAATTCAATTGATATTGAAAAGAACCTTCCAAGCTTACCGAAGGCAAAAACAGATCAGGAAGCGCATTACATCACGGGAAAAAATATTTCATCAACGTACTATTCCATCAAAAATTTGGAAACGCGATTGAGTAAATACAGAATTACAGCTCCGTACAGTGGTGTGCTTGTTTCGGCTGAGGTGACACCCGGAACATTGGTGAGCCCAGGTCAGAAGTTGGGAGAATTCATCAAGCCCGGCGTATACGAATTGGAACTCAATGTAAATTCAACCTTGAAGGATTTACTCGTTCTGGGAAAAGAAGTGAACCTCACCAATATCGACAAATCCAAAAGCTGGGTAGGAAAAGTAGCTCGTATCAATCCGCAGGTAAATACGAGTTCGCAAACCGTTCAGATTTTTGTTGAAGTGAAAGCGAAAGACCTCAATCAGGGTGAATTTGTTGAGGCTGATATCGACGCACAAGATGTGGTAAATGCCATTGAAGTTCCACGAAGTCTCCTCGTGAACAATGAAAGTGTGTACGTTGTTGAAAACAATCAATTGCGATTGCTACCAATCAAAGTCGTGTATAGCAAAGAAAATTCGGTGATCATTCAAGGAGTTGAAGATGGTGCAAAGCTACTGTCGAAGCCCTTCCCCGGCGCATTTGAAGGGATGAATGTGACAATTATTGAGTGAATCAAACGAGAACAAACACAGCATGAAAAAATTAATTTCATACTTCATTAAATACCCGATTGGAGTCAACCTGATCATTATCGCCTTTGCCGTTTTTGGAATTTTGGGCTATAAATCACTGACTTCGTCATTTTTTCCGCTTTCGGAAACCAACATCATCAATATTACCTTGAATTATCCGGGAGCTTCTCCACAGGAAATGGAAGAGGGCGTGGTGCTTAAAATTGAGGAAAACCTCAAAGGATTGGAAGGAATCGACCGTGTGACATCAAAATCGAATGAGAACTCGGCGAAAATAACAGTGGAAACCTTTCGAGAATACGACGTTGATGTGATTTTGGCAGATGTTAAAAACGCCGTAGACAAAGTGCCAAGCTTCCCTTCAGGGATGGAGCCTCCAATCATTGCGAAGCAAGAAGCCTCTCGTGAAACGATATCGTTTGTTGTGAACGGAGAAAATGTATCACTCTTCACGCTGAAAGAAAAGGCACAGCAAATTGAGAAAGAACTTCGATTGATGGATGGAATTTCCATGGTTTCCTTGGGTGGTTTTCCTGAGGAAGAAATTGAGATCGCGGTGCGCGAAGCTGATATGAGAGCGTTCAATCTGAGCTTTTCTCAAGTGGCCAATGCGGTTGCAAATAATACGCTTTTAACAACAGGTGGATCGATCAAAACGGATGCGGAAGAATACCTGATTCGTGCGTCACACCGTGCCTACTACGCAAGCGAATTGAACAATATCATTGTGAAGGCAGATGAAAATGGAAACATCATTCGTTTAAGCGATGTAGCGGAAATTCGCGACAGGTTCAATGACACGCCAAACAGCTTGAAATACAATGGAAATAATTCCGTACGTATCGTCATCAACAACACAAACAGCGAAGATTTGATTTCTACAGCCGACAAGGTGAAGAAATACGTGAAGGACTACAACGAGAAAAGCGACGTGGTGAAGTTGGCTGTCATCTCCGATTCATCAATCACCTTGAACCAACGTACAGAATTGCTGTTGAAAAATGCTTGGCAAGGGATGCTCTTGGTATTGATCATTCTTTCGCTCTTCCTGAAACCGCGCTTGGCATTTTGGGTGGCATTTGGTTTGCCTATTTCCTTCCTTGGGATGTTCACCTTTGCTGGACAGTTTGATGTTACAATCAACGTGCTTTCGTTGTTTGGAATGATCATCGTTATCGGAATTTTGGTAGATGATGGAATTGTCATTGCTGAAAACATTTATTCCCATTTCGAACGGGGAAAAAGTCCAATTCGGGCTGCAATTGACGGTACAATCGAGGTAATTCCTCCCATTTTCTCGGCTATCGTTACAACCATTTTGGCGTTCGCAACTTTCTTGTTTTTGGATGGTCGACTTGGACAATTTTTCGGCGAAGTTTCGATTATCGTCTTGCTAACATTAACCATCTCCTTACTCGAAGCATTGATCATTTTGCCGGCTCATATTGCGCACTCAAAAACGCTAAAGAGAGATTCGAAACCATTTAAATTCAACGTATACGCTGAGAAAGCGATGGTGTTTTTCCGTGATCGGATGTACGCACCAGTGCTCAACTTTACAGTAAAGAATCGTTTCATTAGTTTGTCGATTCTAATCGCCTTTTTTCTCATCACGATTGGCGGAATTCGCGGAGGCGTTATTCGAACAACCTTCTTTCCTGAAATTGCCAGTGATCGTATCTCGATTAACTTAAAAATGCCGCAAGGAACCAACGTCAACACAACAGATTCGATCATTTCGATCATTGAAGAAAAGGCGTGGGAAGTGAACGAAAAATACCAGAAGCTTCAAACAGGTGGAGACTCCGTAATTCTCAATATCATCAAAACAATTGGTCCAGGAAGTGCAACAGCGAAGCTGGATATCAACTTACTTCAGGGAGAACTACGTGATTTCTCAGCGCCTGAGTTAACCAAGGAAATTCAAGAGTTGTCGGGTGAGTTTTACGGTGTAGAATCACTGGCATTTGGATCGGGTTCTGTTTTTGGAGGAAGTCCAATTTCAGTTTCTTTACTCGGAAATGATGTGGGTGAGTTGAAATCAGCCAAGAATGAGCTGAAGGCAGCGATGCAACAAATTGATGGGCTGAAGGATATCACAGACAACGATCCCCAAGGAATTAAGGAGATTAAGATTGATCTCAAGCCGAATGCGTATCTGCTTGGACTCACACTCAACGACGTGATGTCGCAAGTGCGCTCTGCCTTCTTTGGAAATCAAGTTCAGCGTTTTCAACGAGGCGAGGACGAAATCAAAGTCTGGGTGCGCTACTTGGAAAGCGAACGAACGTCAATCAACAATTTGGATGACATGCGTATCCTCACCAAGACGGGGGAACGAATTCCGTTTAGTGAAATTGCAACGTATTCGATTGAGCGTGGTGAAATTACCATCAATCACTTGGAGGGACAGCGCGAGATTCAAATCTCAGCCGATATGAAAGACAATAAGGCGAGCGCAACGGATTTCATGAATAATATCAAGACGGAAATCCTTCCAGATATTTTTGCGCGACACCCATCTGTTTCCGCATTGTATGAAGGGCAAAACCGTGAAGCGGCAAAGGTGATGAACTCCGCAGCGATTGTATTTCCAATCATTCTGTTGTTAATTTACTTCGTAATTGCCTTTACGTTCCGAAGTTATTCGCAACCGATTATTCTATTGATCATGGTTCCGTTCAGCTTAATTGGCGTCGGGTGGGGACACTATATCCACGATTTCCCGATCAATATTTTGTCCATGCTGGGAATCATCGCGTTGATTGGAATTATGGTAAATGATGGCCTGGTACTGATCAGTAAGTTCAATATCAACCTGAAAACGGGAATGACTTTCGATCAAGCATTAGTGGAAGCTGGAAAATCACGATTTAGAGCAATTTTCTTAACGTCCGTTACAACTATCGCAGGGTTGGCGCCGCTTATTTTCTTTGAAAAAAGTCTACAGGCACAATTCCTCATCCCGATGGCGATATCCATTGCGTACGGAATTGCAATCGCAACGGTACTGACCTTAATTCTATTGCCAATTCTCTTGTCTTATACCAATGGATTCAAGGTGAATATGCTCCACCTTTGGGAAGGAAAACGACCTTCACATGAGTCAGTAGAGCGCGCGGTGAAAGAGCTGGAAGCAGAAAAAGAAGAACATTAAAAGAACGATGAACATGAAAAATACATTCGTACTACTCGCACTGATAGTGATGAACAGTTTTGCATTCAGTCAGAAAGAATTGACCTTGGATCAGGCAGTTGTCATCGCGATGGAGAATAATTACGATATCCGAATTGTGTCGAACAGCGTGGAAGTAGCAGAGAACAACCAGAGCGTCAAAAATTCTGGATACTTGCCAACGGTGGCCGTTTCTGCTGGAGGAAATTACTCGAATAACAACGCAACCATTGAGACACAAGCGGGAGTAGAACAGACCATTACGGGCATCGAAGCCAATTCCTACAATGCTTCAATTGGAGTGAACTACGTTTTGTTTAATGGAATGAATCGAAAGAATGCGTTTGAAAAATTGAAGCGTTCTTATGATTTGGCAAACGTGCAACGGCAGGTACAAATCGACAACACGATTTTGGCAGTTTACAACGCGTACTACGAATTAGCCAAAAGTGATATCATGCAGGCGATTTTGCAAGAATCTTTCGAGATTTCTCAGAACAGATTGAGACGTTTGGAGTATCAGAAGGAATTCGGACAAACAACGAGTTTGGAAATACTCAACGCGCAGGTCGATATGAACAACGATTCGATGAGTATGGTGAATGGATTGTTGGCGAATGAAAATGCACGACGCAATCTGAATTATTTATTGGGATTTCCTGCTGATGAGTTGGTTCAGGTAGATCGCAAGGTAGATGTGAGCACTTTGCTTGATTTCAATACACTATCAGCGAACATGCTTGAGAACAACAGCACTGCCAAGCAGTTCGAGCTCAACAAGGAACTGGCGAATTATGATCTCAAAACGAGTCAGTCGGGATGGATGCCGACAGTTTCTACCAACGTTTCTTATGGATTGAACAATGCCAACAATGGTCCTGCTTCCTTCCTTGCGCGACAGAATATTACAGGATTAAACGCGGGAGTGAACCTCACTTGGAACATTTTCGATGGTGGTGCAACGAGTACGCGCGTAGCCAATGCCAAAATCGCGGTCGACAATCAGAATTTGTACAAAGAACAAATTGACCTTAGCCTAAAAAATCAACTAGCGAATGCCTGGGCGAGCTACATGAATCAATTGGCCGTGATTAATTTCGAGGAAACAAATGTGGAAGTCAGCGAACAGAATTTTCTGAAAACAGAAGAGCAGTACAAATTGGGTCAGGTGAACTCTACCGATTTTCGTCAGGCACAATTGAATTTAATCAACGCACGAGTGAATTTAGAAACGGCGAAGTTCAATGTGAAAATCGCGGAAGCTCAGTTGAAGATGTTGGAAGGGACCTTAGTACAGTAAGTGTGGTGGAAAAATAAACCACAAATGTCACGAAGTACACAACGCTTCCCATGGTTTAAATGGGTGTTTGAACACAAAGAAATAAAGTATCGAACCCTATGTATCTATGTGGTAAAAAAAACAACACAGCTTTGTGTCTTGACGCAGTCAAGTTGTGTCCTTGTGGTGGAAAAATAAATCACGAAGACA
>JABXHO010000136.1 GCA_013373595.1 Flavobacteriales bacterium
AATTGTTGCTGTTGGTAATGGATTTACGGTTACCGTTGCAACATCTACTTGTGCTTGCGAACATCCTGTTGCGCTCGCATCAGACACACTTACAAGATTGTAATCAAATGTTCCAGACACAGCTGTTGGTGCTGTTACCGTAGCCGTGTTACCTGTAGAAGTTACCGTTTGGTTCGCACCACCATTGATATTATACGTAAAGGTATATGGCGCTGTTCCGTTTGCTCCCGTGAACGTAATTATTGGATCAACATCTCCCTCACATACCGTTACCGTTCCAGCGATTGTAGCCGTTGGCAATGGGTTTACCGTTACCGTGGCAACATCTACTTGTGCTTGTGAACATCCCGTTGCACTCGCATCAGACACACTCACCAAGTTGTAATCAAATGTTCCGACTGCTACCGTTGGCACAGTCACTGTAGCCGTGTTTCCAGTAGATGTAATCGTTTGATTCGCGGCTCCGTTAATGTTGTATGTAAAGGTATAAGGTGCTGTACCGTTTGCTCCTGTGAACGTAATTGTTGGTGCGGCATCGCCTTGACAAACTGTAATTGTTCCTGCAATGGTTGCTGTTGGAAGCGGATTCACCGTTACCGTAGCAACATCTACTTGTGCTTGCGAACATCCTGTTGCACTCGCATCCGAAACGCTTACCAAGTTATAGTCGAATGTTCCGACTGTTCCCGTTGGTGCCGTAACTGTTGCCGTGTTACCATTTGATGTTACCGTTTGATTGGCTCCACCATTGATGTTGTACGTAAATGTATATGGTGCTGTTCCATTTGCTCCTGTGAATGTAATCGTTGGAGCTACATCTCCTTCACACACTGTAACTGTTCCGGCTACTGTTGCTGTTGGAAGAGGATTTACCGTTACTGTTGCTACATCTGGTTGCGCTTGTGAACATCCAGTTGTACTTGCATCCGAAACACTCACGAGGTTGTAATCGAATGTTCCCGCTACGCCTGTTGGTGCTGTAACAGTCGCTGTGTTTCCAGTAGAAGTTACTGTTTGGTTCGTTCCTCCATTGATGTTGTATGTAAATGTATACGGCGCAGTTCCGTTCGCTCCTGTGAATGTAATTGTTGGAGCTGCATCCCCTTCACATACTGTAATAGTTCCAGCAATGGTTGCTGTAGGCAAAGGATTAATTGTTACGTCAACTACGTCTGTGTTCACACATCCATTGGCGTCTGTTCCCGTTGCTGTGTACGTCACCGTTCCAACTGAAGGTGTGAAAGGTACTCCGTTTGAAACACCATTGTCCCAAACGATCGTTGAAGCTCCCGTTGCGTTCAAAGTGATTGGATCTCCATCACAAGCAATTTGATTTGTTCCTGCATCAATTGTTGGAAGTGGATTTACAATCAACGTAATCTCCGATGTACTATCACATCCTGTTGGTAGAACATACGTTTGAGAATATGTCCCAGCTGTTGTTTCATTGTTTCCGTGAATTACAGCTACATCTCCCTGACAAATCGTAATTGAAGATGTGTACAGAATTGTATTGTTTTCCGTTACTGTGAATACCGAAGATGTTGCTGAACAACCATTCGCATTCGTTACTGTTACCGTAATCGGGTTATCCGCAGATGTAACTTGTACTGTTGGGTTTGTTGATCCTGTAGACCATTGATAGCTTGCATACGTGTTTGTCGTAGACAATGTTGCTGTTGTCCCCGTACAGTATTGTGTTGCTCCACTAATCACGGGTGCTGGATTAGCATTTATCGTTACTGTTGCCGTTCCTGTTTGCGCTTGAGAACAAGCCGTTGAACTTGCATCGGATACACTTACTAAGTTATAGTTATAGGTTCCAACTGGCGTTGTTGGTACTGTAACCGTTGCTGTATTTCCTGAAGATGTAATGGTTTGATTCGCTCCACCGTTTACATTATACGTAAAGATGTAAGGCGCCGTTCCATTTGCTCCGGTGAAGGTAATCGTTGGTGCGGCATCGCCTTCACACAATACAGTTGTTCCAGCAATGGTTGCTGTTGGCATAGGATTTACAATCACTGTTGCCGTTCCCGTTTGTGCTTGAGAACATCCTGTTGCACTCGCATCAGATACACTCACCAAGTTGTAATCAAATGTTCCTGGTGTTCCTGTTGGTGCTGTTACCGTTGCAGTATTTCCTACTGAGGTTATCGTTTGGTTCGCACCACCGTTAATTGTGTATGTAAACGTATACGGTGCACTTCCATTTGCTCCTGTAAAGGTAATGGTTGGAGCTGCATCGCCCTCACACACCGTTACTGTTCCAGCAATTGTGGCTGTTGGTAACGGATTCACTGTTACCGTTGCCGTTCCCGTTTGTGCTTGTGAACAACCCGTCGAACTCGCGTCAGAAACGCTAACCAAATCATAATCGAATGATCCCACAGTTCCCGTTGGGGCAGAAACCGTTGCCGTATTTCCTGAAGAAGTTACGGTTTGGTTCGCTCCGCCGTTAATTGTGTACGTAAACGTATACGGTGCTGTTCCATTCGCTCCTGTAAAGGTAATGGATGGCGCAGCATCTCCCTGACAAACTGTTATCGTTCCGGCAATCGTTGCCGTTGGCAAAGGATTAATTGTAACCGTCGCTGTTCCTGTTTGAATTTGAGAACATCCAGACGCACTCGCATCAGAAACGCTAACCAAGTTGTAATCGAAGGTTCCAACAGATCCTGTTGGCGCTGTTACTGTTGCCGTATTTCCCGAAGAAGTTACGGTTTGGTTCGCTCCACCATTGATATTATAGGTGAAGGTATAAGGTGCTGTACCATTTGCTCCCGTGAAGGTAATGGTTGGTGCAGCATCTCCTTGACACAATGCCACTGTCCCAGCAATTGTAGCTGTAGGAAGCGGATTCACTGTAACCGTAGCGACATCTACCTGTGCTTGCGAACATCCTGCTACACTTGCATCAGAGACACTCACTAAGTTGTAATCAAATGTTCCTGCAGTACCTGTTGGCGCTGTTACCGTTGCTGTGTTTCCTACTGAAGTTACAGTCTGATTTGCACCACCATTAATATTATATGTAAATGTATACGGTGCGGTTCCATTTGCTCCTGTAAACGTAATGGTTGGTGCAGCATCTCCTTCACAAACGGTTACCGTTCCAGCAATGGTTGCTGTTGGAACTGGGTTCACCGTAATTGTTACTTGATCTGTACCTGTACATCCGTTCGCATCTGTTCCATCAACTGTGTATGTCGTAGTTGCTGAAGGGCTCACCGTTTGCGTGGCTCCAGAAGCACTAATTGGTGCTGCCCAGTTGTAGCTCACTCCACCTGTTGCAGTCAATGTTACAGGATCTCCCTCACAAATCGTTTGATCTGTACCGGCATCAATTGGCGCATTTGCCAAGACGTTCACCGTCATAATATCCGTATTCACACATCCATTTGCATCCGTTCCTGTTACTGTGTAAGTTGTTGTAGTCGCAGGAGTCACGTTATGCGATTGCCCTGCTCCAAGACCGTTGTTCCATGTATACGTAACAGCACCCGTCGCAGTAATTGTAGCTGTACCGCCCACACAAATGGATACATCTTGTGCATCAACAGGTGGTAATGGATTTACTGTTACTGTTTGCGTGCTCGATTGAGGACAAGGACCGTTTGTTGTGTATTCCACAGTATAAGTGGTTCCTCCTACTCCATTCGAAATCGCTCCTGTTGTAGGATTGATTGTTGCTCCATCTCCCGGCAATGGGTTGAAGGCAAATGTACCACCTGCTAACCCTGTTACGTTGGCTGCAGGTCCTGCTCCACCAACACAGAAGTCTGTCATAGTGAAACTTGGATCATCCAATGGATTCACTGTTACAACTGCTGTCCCTGTGTTAGAACATCCTGTTGCGGTAATTGTTCCCGTAACCATGTATGTTGTAGTTGCTGATGGCGTGAATGGCACTCCATCTGTTACACCATTGTTCCATGTGTACGTATCTGCTCCTGTACCGTTTAATGTAACTGATGCGCCCGCACAAATTGTTTCATCGTTACCGTCAACAATCGGAAGCGGATTAATTGTGATATCAAAGGTTGCTGTAGCAAAACAAATTGGGTCAGGCGTTTGATACGTTACTGTATATGTCCCAGGTGTTGAACCAGATAAGTTGATCAATCCTGAAGAAGCATTGATTGATAAACCAGCTGTTGATGTAAATGTCCCTCCCGTGTCTCCTGTGATTGTTGGAGATGGGTTTGTAGCATCTTGACAGTATGCTGATTGTGGATATGTGAACGAAGGATCTTCCAATCCGACAAATGTTCCAGTTACTGTGATCGGACAACCGCTTGCATCTACGATATCGTATGAGTAAGCATCTCCATCATTCAATCCTACAACCGTAATACTTCCTCCGTCAAGAGCTGTACCCGGTGCAAAACTTGCTGTCGAAGGAACCAAGTTTGTTCCTGTAAACAATGATCCATCCATTGAAGGTTGACCACCAGAAACTGTTGTTGTTACAGACCCTGTCGTACAATCTTCCGTGGTTGTTGCCGTAATTTCAGGAATATATTGAATTGAGTAAATGTTTCCTGTTTCGTAACACGGCATTGAAGTGTTTGTATAACTGTAAATTATAGGAGAGTTTGTTGTTGAATAAATTGTGATCGGTACGAAGTACACCGTATTGTTCGTGAATGTTCCTGGAGGATATGAATTGATCCAGAACATATCGTTCAACTCGTTTAAGTCAGTACTACTTACGATACCCAATAGACATGGATCATCTGGAACTGTCAAAACAGGGTCCGGAGCCAAAGCTACTGTTGGTGGGCATGAGTAAACTAACCAAGCAATCCCTGGACTGTACGCTGGTCCTGGAGGGTTTGTTGCTTCTCCTGGAGGTGTGTAATCACCGTTCGCGGTAATATTCACACTTTCTCCGTAACACAATACGAAATCATTCCCGTTCTGAGTTCCTGTTGTATTTACGGTAAATGTTCCGATATCAACATTACATGCACAACTTGCAGGCGAAGTACTACTAACCGTTGAAGAACATGACGTATTATCAGAGAAATATACGGTTACTGTAAGTGGTGTTCCATCTGAAGGTACACCTGAAATACTGTAATTATATAGTTGTCCGTCAGTAAATGGCGGGTTAAATGTTTGCGTATATGTTCCCGATCCGTTGGTCACTTCAACGATAACAGTTCCTGTAGATGGACTTCCTTGATAGTCAAAATCTCCCGTCACCGTAAATGTATTTGTAGCCGCTTCACAAGATCCAACATTTGCACTGAAGTTTGTGATTAAACAACTACAATCAATAACTGTAATGGTTGTTTGGTCGGCATCATTACAAGGTGAAGTACCAATTGAATAGTCAATTGTATAAGTTCCAGGACCAACAGAAGCTGGATCGAATACACCTGAAGACGTTACACCTGTTCCTGACCACGTACCACCGTTATCCACGGCATTCAATTGAACGGGTGGATCAGTATTACACATGGTCGTAACTGGCGTAATTGTTGCGTCTGGCGCTCCAGTTTGTGCTGCAGGTGCAGGCCCTAACTCCATCGTAAATGTATTTGAAGTTCCTGACCAGTTTTCTACAATGATAAAGAGGACGTCTCCCGCCGTAACGTTTGGAGATGTGATACTAGAAGCACAAGGGAAATTCGTCCCAATTTGATTACATCCACTAGAAGCCGTTGCATAATTACATGAAATCTCATTGTTCACATCTAAACTTGCTACACATGGGTCAACTCCTGGAGGAACATTGAAAACTGCAACGTCCATAAAACCTGTTGTTGCGTCTCCATTGATGAGGAGCTCTAGCGGACCGCTTTGCGTGATGTACAAAACAATGTATGCATATGTTGGACCGAAGAAGTCCAAACAGCTACTTACTTGAGGTCCTGGTGTTCCAAACGTAAACGGTCCTGCTGTACCTTGTGAACAAATTGTTGTATTGGTATTACATCCCGTTCCGTTTTGCACAGGAGGAGTTGATGTTACTTGCAAATCGGTACACAAGCCCGAATTGCTACAGCTAAACTCATCTATCAATACATCTACTGTACCTGTAAAGGTAGCTGTCCATGTTACTGTTGATTGAACACCACAATCATCATCATTATACCCCACAACAGCAGCTGTTGCAGCATTTAAAACGGTTATTTGCGTATCAAAGGCTGTGTTTCCACACGTTGTAAAGGTGTATGTGTTCCCTGCAACAACGTTAACGGTCACATACTGCCCACCATTTATACAAGACACGGTGCTTGTTGCAACTCCTGTAGCTGCGGGCGGCGTTGCATCCATTAGGAATGTGTTATCGTCGGGACATTGCGCCTTCACTGTATATCCTATTCCAAGAACCAACAGGACAAGTAGGAATTTAACTGGTTTCATAAGAGAGTAGTTTATTGGTTCGTAGTGTGATTGTTTTGATCGAAGAATTGATCGGGATGATCATCCAGCATTTCTTGTGACTGCGAAGAATCGTTGGTACCATTCGTACTTTGAATAGAATTCAAGGCCGCTTCAATGGAAATTTTTTCCCTTTGGTATTGATTCTTTTTGATGTCTAAATCGTTCAACTTCTGCTGAAGCTCAGGAGAGATGTTCGAAGCAGATGCTTCCGCCAAACGGAAATTGATGTGCGCAATTTTCTCCTCCACTTCCTGAAGTTTTGTCGTTACTTCATTGAGGTCTTGCTGCAGTTCTGCGGGATTAAGCGTTTTCTGAGCGAAGGCAGAAGAAACGTTTAGAATAATACCTAGAAGTAGTAGTGTTTTCAGGAATGACTTCATTCCAAATCTCTTCGATTTTTTAACCATTTTCGTCACCGAAGAAACAGTTCGAGTAGCTGAATCCATATATAAGCATTTAAGTAGTTATCAAAAACCAAACAATTGCTTCCATGCTGCTATTTTACATGTAAACAAAGTCGAAGCCAATTTGGCAAAGGGCTCAGTTTTTGCTTGTACAAACACATGTTTGACGTGTATTCGTAACGTTGTTTTTAGTTTTATTCAAGATTGTTTTACCAATCAAGTTAGTTTTCGCATGCTCATTAACTACTCTAAGCTCTTCATTCTTTAACCAGATCGGTATTGCACGACCTTTTTCAATCTTAGATTGTTAGGTCAAACAATGGTAGCAGTAGTCTCATTCACACAAGTTCACCAAGTAGACGTCCAAATCTTCTTAGCGTTGTCTAAAAAACGAAAAAAAACTTGAAAAGTTGCTATCCTAATAAAGACAAACTTGTTGAAATTTCACAAAATCCAATTGTAATGTGTTGAAATTCAACTATAACTACCCCCAAAAAAAACATGAAAATAGTTCAAAAAAAATATGCTTAGTCGCTAAAAATCATCGGGTTAACCGATAAACAAGATGTCTATCCCATGCTTATCCAGTCGATATCCTTCTTCAACAGCGACATCGTCATTTCTTCTTGAGAACCTTCAGATGGCACATTATTGTAAACCCAGCTTGCATTTTTTGGTAAGCTCATCAAAATAGACTCGGTTCTACCACCAGAGACCAATCCAAACTTTGTTCCTCTATCGTGCACAAGGTTAAACTCCACATATCTACCTCGTCTCAGACTCATCCAGTTCAATTGATCTTGGGTAAACTCTTTAGCTCTTCCGAGTTCGGCTTGGTATGCGTATAGGTTAGGGAACTCTCGCCCTAAGGCCATACTAAAGTTGAGCAAATCTTCTTTGGATACAGACTCACTTTCCGATAGGTGGTCATAAAATATCCCTCCTACTCCACGGGTTTCATCTCGATGCGGAATGAAGAAATAGTTGTCTGCCCAGGTTTTGAACTCTGGATAGAAATCCTGACTGTACTGATCGCAGATTACATTAAGTCCTCGGTGAAATGCTCCTGCCTGAGCTGGTACAATATAATGTGGTGTAAGATCAATTCCTCCACCGAACCAATATTTACCATCATCCATTTCGAAATAACGAACATTCATATGGATAATTGGAACATGTGGATTGTTGGGATGTAATACGATGGATACTCCTGTAGCAAAAAATGAATCTCCCGTGATTTCGGTATTCTTTTTCATCATTGGAGTTACTTCGCCGTACACCTCCGAGAAGTTCACTCCACCTTTTTCAATGAGCGCATTCGATTCGATGATTCGGGTTCTTCCTCCTCCACCTTCGTTGCGTTCCCACTTATCTTCAATAAATCGACCTTCTCCGTCTAAGGCTTCGAGTTTGCTACAAATAAAATCTTGTAATTCTCGCATTTCGCGAGCCACGTCTTCTTTAGTCATGTCCCTTGCTCGTATCGAATAGTTCGTAGTCGTCTTGCTCAATCACAAAGATATGTGTATTGCGATACCCATCCGTTGGAGAGATCTGCTGCATATTGAAGCCATCCATCACGAGTGTTGGTTTATCCTCTACTTCAGGCAAGAAAAACTCCGATGAAAAATACGTTAGGATATCATATCCGTGAGCGGCCATTCTCGAAAGGTCTGTCTTGTACATTTCGCGGTGAAGCTTATTCAGTCCAATTCCCATATCGGTATAATAGTCCATGAAGTTCGAGCTTGCATATCGGAAATGATACTTATTCTTATAGATGTTATTGATTTCTGAGAAGTTTTCCCAGTCCTTCGTACCATATACGTACACATCTTTAGCTCTTGTACCACGTCTACCCAATGCATTAATGAATTGGATGGCCGTTTTCTGATCATTTGAAGGAATCACAATCAAGGTTTTCACTCCAGAGCGAACATGTCCTGTAAAGTTATCGATGTTTGCCTCAACCAATACGGGACGTTTCCCTTCAAACGGTGTCGACTGGAATGCATCGCGAAAAGCGTTATACATTTCCAAATCTTCCTTCGTTGTTGGTTTCACCAATACAATATTATCATTCGCATGCTTCTTCAGCATCTCCATTGCTAACAATTCCATAGAAACGATACTACTTGGAACGGCTTGATACATCAATCGGTTCTCTTTCAAGTGATCTTCCGATGTAGCCACTGGGCATACCATTCGAATCCGGTTTTCACCACAGAAATCAGCAATTGTTTTGATGTGATTTTCGAAAAATGGACCGATTACTAAATCCGTTGATAGGAAACTCGAATCGGATAAGATTGATTGGATGTGAGCTGAATCATTCTTTGTATCGTAGATCACTAAATCTGCCACCAAGCCACGCTTTTCAAGTGAATCGACAGCTAACTTTGCTCCCATATAGAACTGAGTTGCCAATTGAGAGACACGGCTCGAGTGGCCATTTCCTCCACCAAGATGAAAGGGAAGAAGCACCGCGATGGTATATTTTTCTTTCGGTTCAAACAGCAATGGACCTTCAGCTGGATCTCTATCCGCAGGCACCTGTTTAATTTCCAATCGTTCCATTCGCTCTTGCTTCACTGGAATAATCAGAATTTGTCCTTCCTTAATCGAAGTAGATTTTAATCCGTTCACTTTCATGAGTTCCTCCACTGAAACCATGAAACGCTTCGACACACTATATAATGTCTCATGCGACATCACTATATGACGAATCGTTGAATCACTAAATTGAAAAGAGCGCTGCTCGTGCGAACCATCTTCATTTACAATGGTATCCACTACAAACGGGTTTGGCGTTGTTGGTCGCTCGTTTATTTCAGGCTTTACGGGTGTCTCAACAATTTCAACAGGATCTTTTTCATCATCTTGAAGAGGAATCTTAATCACTTGCCCTTTATCCAAGCCAGTGTTTTTCAATTCTGGATTGAGCGCAATTAAGTCGTCGACTGTTGTATTGAACCTTCTCGACAAACCATATAGCGTTTCCCCTTTGCGTACCTTATATTCGGAAGTTGGGATTTTCTTGATTGATTCCGCCGTAACAGGAATCCATACTTTTTGTCCTTTCTTCAAACCATCTTTCAACGAAGGATTTTCCTCTACGATTTCTTCAACCGAAACACCGAATGTTCGTTGAAGTCCCCAAAGAGTATTTCCCTCCTCTACTGTATGTTCATAGTACTTCTTTCCATTTTTTTCAACTACTGGAGTTGTTCCAGGCTGTGCACTCGCAAGAAATGGAAGACACGCAAAAAGAAGAATTGCTATTTTTTTCATATTTCAAAATTACAGAAATGCTTTTACAATACTTATGCCAACTGTCCTTACTCCCACTCAATTGTTGCAGGAGGCTTCGAACTGATATCATATGTAACACGGTTAATTCCCTTCACTTGGTTGATGATTTTGTTGGAAACCTTCGCAAGAAACTCATACGGTAAATGACACCAATCGGCTGTCATTCCATCCGTAGATGTCACCGCTCGCAATGCCACTGCATTTTCATATGTTCGTTCATCTCCCATTACTCCAACAGACTGAACTGGAAGGAAAATGGCTCCTGCCTGCCATACATCATCATACAAACCATCTTCTTTCAACGAAGAAATAAAGATATGATCGACATCTTGTAAAATGGCTACTTTCTCTGGTGTGATATCACCCAAAATACGGATTCCCAATCCTGGACCTGGGAAAGGATGTCTACCCAACAATCCTTCACTCATATTCATGGATCGACCAATTCTACGCACTTCATCTTTAAAC
>JABXHO010000134.1 GCA_013373595.1 Flavobacteriales bacterium
AATCATGTAGTACAACATTATCACAATTCCGACGACCATTCCAGATATTGCTCCTTGTTTGTTCATGCGTTTATCGAAAATACCCAAAATAATGGCAGGGAAGAACGATGCTGCCGCAAGACCAAACGCCAGGGCGACGACGGCTGCCACAAATCCTGGAGGATAAATTCCAAACAATCCAGCCACGATGATTGCTACCACAATGGCAATACGTGCCACTCTTAACTCTCCTTTATCCGAAATATCTGGCTTGATTTGCTTCTTGATTAAATCGTGCGAAACAGATGTTGAAATCACCAACAGCAATCCAGCTGCGGTAGAAAGTGCTGCTGCCAATCCTCCTGCCGCCACTAAGGCAATTACCCAGTTCGGCAAGTTGGCAATTTCAGGATTCGCTAGCACCATGATATCTCGATCGACATATAATTCATTTGCTTCTGGCCCAGGATTCGAAATTGTTCGTTCTCCGTGTAAGCCTCGTTGCTCAGTGAAAATCGGTTTTTTCCCATCCAATGCAGCACCTGCTACGTATTGAATTTTTCCGTCTCCGTTTTTATCACTCCAAGCAATCAAGCCTGTATTTTCCCAGTTTCTGAACCAGTCTGGCATTTCAGCGTAGCTTTTATCCGTTACCGTTTCGATGAGATTTGTTCGTGCAAATACCGATACAGCAGGAGCTGCAGTGTAGAGAATCGCGATAAACAACAAAGCCAAACCTGCCGATTTACGTGCATCTTTCACTTTAGGCACGGTAAAGAATCGAACAATTACGTGAGGTAATCCCGCTGTTCCAACCATCAAAGCAACGGTAATTGCAAACACATCCCATGTTGATTTCGACCCGCTCGTGTATTCTTTAAATCCAAGTTCGGTATGCAAAGCGTCGAGTTTATCGAGCAGATATACTCCTTCTTCCACTTCGCCTCCCATTCCCATTTGCGGAATTGGATTTCCAGTCATTTGAAAGGAGATGAAAATAGCGGGCACCATGAAGGCAAAAATCAATACGCAGTACTGAACCACCTGTGTGTAGGTAATTCCTTTCATCCCACCTAAAAAAGCAAACACCAGTACCACCGACATTCCAATGATAACACCTACGGTAATGTCTACTTCCAGAAATTGGGAGAATACAATTCCAACACCTCTCATCTGTCCAGCTACGTACGTAAATGAAACAATCAAGGCACAAATCACAGCAACTGTTCGCGCCGTATTTGAGTAATAACGATCTCCAATAAAATCAGGAACGGTGAACTTTCCAAATTTTCGGAGATACGGTGCCAATAGTAATGCTAGGAGAACATATCCTCCTGTCCATCCCATCAAATACACCGAACCATCATATCCGATGAATGAAATAATCCCTGCCATCGAAATAAATGATGCAGCACTCATCCAGTCGGCAGCTGTTGCCATTCCGTTTGCCAATGGCGAAACTCCACCACCAGCAACATAGAAATCCTTTGTTGAACCAGCTCGGGCCCAAATGGCGATTCCAAAGTAGAGGGCAAACGTTAGCCCTACCAGTATCCATGTCCATACTTCTACACTCATAATAATTTGTTTAATGTTTTATGTTGATTCAATCCTTGTACTGATTGAATTATTCGTCGTAACCATATTTCTTATCTAGCTTGTTCATGATTCTCATGTATACAAAAATGAGTATCACAAAGACATAGATAGACCCTTGTTGGGCGAACCAAAATCCAAGTTTGAATCCTTCTAATCGGAATTGATTCAATTCATCTTTCAACAAGATTCCGAAGACACACGACACTGTGAACCAGATCGTAAGTAGAATCGTCAAATACTTCAGATTCTCTCTCCAGTATGCTTTTGCTTTCTTTTTATCGTCTAAGTTTTTCATAATTTCAGTTTATAGGAATATCATGGCTTGTACCGAAACAGTATTGCTTTGTACAGTTCCGAAAGTTTCGTTTTTGAAGTCGAGCGTTAACTTGGAATGATGTCCCGTGAAATAGGCGTTAATTCCTGCTCCGATTACATTTCTAGTATCTGATGTGACATCGTAATTATTGTTCGCAAACGAAACATAAGGTTGGAATCGTGTTTTTGAAAGATCACCTGGAATTACATATCCTACATGGGAGTAGATCATATTTCCAGAACCATAAGCGCTAAACAAATAATCGCGTCCGTAATCGTTATACTGATACTTGGCATATGCTGTAATTGCTCCGTTTTTCTCTCCAATTGGCAATTCTAGAAAAGCATCTCCGGCGAATAACAATACGTTCTCCCCCGACATTCCACCGAGTGTATCTGTTGACACCACAGAACCGTTTGGATGCGCAAAAAAGCCTGCCCCAATATTGAACACTTTCTTCATTCCTAAATACGTTCCCACTTTGTAAGGCAAGAAGTTCGATTCTTTGTCCAAAAAATGATAGTCGAAATAACCGGCATAGGTAAACGCTGTCGTTCTGGAGCCGAGCAGTCGCTTGCCACCATATACTGCGGAGCCATCCACTTGAGGATTTCGCCCATCAAGGCCATTCGTAACGGCGTCATTGATCGCTACGCGATATTGCAGTCTCCCGATTGATCCTTTTCCGAAGACGCCTAGATGTCGGGCAAACTGATCAGACAAACCAATTGTGGACCACGACTGACGGTTATTGTCCATCGTCATCATGTTCAATGTACTTTGATTGTTGAGTCGCGAAATGCCATTGAAGTAATGAAGTCCACCTCCTACAGAATGATTTCCTCCAAGATTATACTGTACCCAGGCTCCGTGCAGGAATAACTGAGAACCACTTCCCTTCCCTGTTGGGCTGAGTGTACCTGCATCCAAACTGTTTAATCCGAAGTGGGTAAGAATCAGGAATCTTTTGTTGATTTGAGAGTACATGAGTACACGCGCCCTTCTGAGTCTCATGCTGACATTTGATGTGTTTGCCGGCACATTATCAGAATAAACACCTTGCATCTGCGCCCAGGAAATGATTCGAAAATACTTCAAACCATCCTCGGACAAATTCACTTTCATTCCACTCTGGTAGGGATTTGGGTACTGTTGAGCCTCCACGAAGGAAACTGCCGAAATACTCAAGAATAAAGTGAGTGTTAATTTAGAACAGAGTTGTTTCATAAGTGTAATAGATTAATTAATAACTAATTGATCTAGTGCGCTCCTCTAAATTCTAAAAAAACTCGATTGGCAGATAAACTACTATACTTTTATGCTAAAACTATATTTATCAATCTCTAAACCTCTCCCATTTTATGAGCATGTACTTGTCTCCTAGTTCCGTAACAATTACTCCAGAACCTTTAATGTTCGATGGTTCTGAGAAGTAGTTTGCAAGTTCATTTGCGTTCAATATTTTGTACGTAGGATGATAATTTGTCTTTTCAGGGCGTTTTACCTTGTATTTCCGCACCCAGTTCATAATGCTTACATGCGAAACACCTAGAATGCGTTCAATTTCTCGATAAGTCAACCCTTCCAAGTAAAGCTGAAGCGCTTTATTTACGTAGTAATCGTCGATTTTCTTTCCTACCTTGTTGACTGTAAAAAAGTAACCGCATTTTTTGCATTTGTAGCGCTGTCTCTGGTTGACAATTCCGCTTTTTACGTAGTCTTCAGATCCACAACTTGGGCAGGAGGATATTCTCATGTATATAAAATTAGTATATATATACTTATTTAGCAACAAAATTATTATCACCTTATTTTTAATTTAATATCGAATTAACATCTAGACCAGAAAAGACGAGGGTTTTGGAAGATCCTGGAAATCAAACCTTGCGGAAATATGACCATATCTCTAATCCTTTGCTAATCTCCATTTTTCATCCGTCCTCTCGAAATATTTCTTAATTTCAAATCGAACATTAGTACACCATAATAATCCTCAAAAACATGAGTCATTCTACATATCCACACCTTCTTTCTCCATTAGACCTTGGATTTACGACATTAAAGAACAGAGTTATCATGGGGTCCATGCACACTGGACTCGAAGAAGGCGATCCAGCTGTACTCGCAGCCTATTTTGCCGAAAGAGCGCGTGGACAAGTTGGAATGATTGTGACTGGTGGAATTTCTCCCAATCGCGAAGGAGTTGTTCAGGCACATGCCGCTACATTGTCCGATGCTGATCAAGTTGAGCACCATAAGGTTGTGACGGATGCTGTGCATAAGGAAGGTGCGAAAATCTGCATGCAAATACTTCACGCAGGTCGATACGCTGCCGTCCCCTATTGTGTTTCGCCATCGGCTACAAAGGCACCAATCTCACCTTTTGAAGCCAAGGAACTGACACATGAAATGATTGAAACGACGATTTCGGATTACGCTCAATCGGCCTACTTGGCAAAACAGGCTGGTTATGACGGTGTTGAAATAATGGGTTCAGAAGGTTACTTGATTAATCAGTTTATTGCCAAGCGAACCAATCAACGGACCGACCAATGGGGAGGGAGCTACGAAAATCGCATCCGTTTTGCATTGGAAATTGTGCGAAAAACGCGCGAACGCATTGGGAAGAAATTCATTATTATTTTCCGTTTGTCGATGCTTGATTTGGTTGAAGGAGGATCAACATGGGAGGAAAATGTACAATTGGCCAAGGAATTAGAAAAAGCAGGAGTTACCATTCTCAACACAGGAATTGGATGGCACGAAGCACGTGTTCCTACTATTTCTACACGCGTTCCTCGCGCTGCATTCGCATGGGTAACGGAGCGAATGAGATCCGAAATAAACATTCCTCTTGTTGCAACAAACAGAATCAACATGCCTGGTATTGCAGAGGATATTTTAGCTGAAGGTGGCGCTGATTTAATTTCAATGGCACGTCCATTCTTAGCTGATCCAGAAATTGTTCTCAAAGCAATGGAGAACCGTACGGATGAAATCAATACATGTATTGCCTGTAACCAAGCATGCTTGGATCATATTTTTGAGCAAAAGAAAGTATCGTGCTTGGTAAATCCTCGCGCGGGACATGAAACCGAACTTAATTACATCCAAACGGATCACCCGAAACGCATTGCTGTTGTTGGTGCAGGTCCAGCGGGATTAGCCGCTTCAACCGTTGCGGCAAAACGCGGACATCATGTCACCTTGTTTGAAGGAAGCTCAGAAATTGGAGGACAGTTCAACATGGCGAAGCAAATTCCAGGAAAAGAGGAATTCTACGAAACCATTCGCTACTTCAACAAGCAAATCGAACTGACAGGAGTCAATTTACAACTCAATACGCGTGTATCTGCCGATGATTTGGTAGGAAAATTTGATCACGTTATTCTGGCAACAGGAATTAAACCTCGTGTGATCAATCTAGAAGGAGAACATCATCCTAAAGCACTTACCTATATTGAAGTGCTGCGCGATAAGAAGCCTGTAGGAAACAAAGTGGCGATTATTGGTGCTGGAGGAATCGGTTTCGATGTGGCTGAATTCTTATCACATGAAGGAATTGCTTCAAGTGTAGATATTCCTACGTACATGGATGAGTGGGGAGTTGACATGCAATTTCATGAACGAGCAGGGTTACTTGAAAAACCAAAAATCCATCCGTCTCCTCGCGAAATCTACTTATTGCAGCGTAAGACAACGAAGATAGGAAGTGGATTGGGTAAAACGACAGGATTTGGTCACCGCGCCAGTCTCATCAAAAAAGGTGTCAAAACAATGACAGGCGTTAACTACCTAAAAATAGATGACCAAGGTTTACACCTTGAAAAAGGAGGCGAAACAATCGTGTTGAATGTCGATAATGTGATCATTTGTGCTGGACAAGTTCCACTGCGTGAATTACAAGAACCGCTAGAAAAAGCAGGAACAAAATTCCATTTGATTGGTGGAGCAGATGTTGCTGCCGAACTCGATGCGAAACGTGCAATTAATCAAGGTTCTCGATTAGCGGCAGAATTGTAAATCATTGCATTAAGTAGTCAATGTTTAATTTTTTGTTAAAAGTCGATTTCCGTTCGCACTTGACTCATAAATTAATCTACATTTGATGCGATGAATTTTTTTAAGACATTTCTACTTGTACTGCTCACGTCCTTTCTGGCTATTGCCAAAACAGGATATGCGGCGGCGTCTGACGTTCAGTCTGCAGCGCAAGACATCGATAATGTCTCCAACACAAATGATCTGAGTAATCAGACTTCATTTGAAACCAGTCATCAGCCCCTAGGCAATCATCTTCTTGATTTCGATTTAGAGGAAGAGGAAGAAGAAGACAGTGAGAAAAAACGCCTTTCTCAACTGCTTCCGTGTTCAATTTCATTTGAATCCACACTTGATTTCACACCAAACCTTATGGGTTGCACGTGCACAATCAAAGGGATTTCAGAAATGCAATCCATTCGATTGCACCTCATCATTCAGAAGTTTCAGATTTGACATTTGATTGGCAGACATTTCCGTCTGCATGAGTTAGCGTATCCAGGTATACTGAGGTTTATCTGCATGCGTCACATATTCAAACAAACAATCATTTACCAAATCCAAAAATCGTTGTGAAAAATTACCCTTTCATTCGACGAGCATTATACATGCTCATTGCAGTTGCCATTTCAGTATCATCAACAAGCTGCAACTCAGAAAAAGAACATCATTCAGAGGCTGAAGCCAACTTTCTTGTTACCCAGCCCATCATAAAAGACACATTTTTAATCAAAGACTACGTTAGTCAGATCCATGCAATTTCCCATATTGAAATTCGCGCACAAGAACATGGTTTTCTTCAGAAGATATACGTCGATGAAGGACAGTTTGTAAAAGAGGGGCAATTGTTGTTTCAGATCATGCCTAAACTTTACAACGCTGAAGTAAACAAAGCAAGAGCCGAAGTTGATTTTGCTCGCATCGAATACCAAAACACGAAACGACTAGCGGATAGTAACGTTGTTTCTCCAAATCAACTAGCACTGGCTAAGGCGAAACTCGATAAAGCACAAGCTGAATTATCGCTTGCGCAAGTACACTTGGAGTTCACCGAAATCCGTGCTCCTTTCGATGGGTATATTGATCGCTTTCATGTTCGACTGGGAAGTCTCATCAGCGAAGGGGATTTGATGACAACACTTTCCGACAACAGTTACATGTGGGTTTACTTCAATGTATCCGAAGCTGAATACCTCGACTATCAATCCAACTTGAAAAAGGATAGTATGATGAAGGTACAGTTGCAAATGGCGAACGGAAAACGCTTTAAACATGGAGGTGTTGTAGAAACAATTGAAGCCGACTTCAACAACGAAACAGGAAACATTGCGTTTAGAGCAACTTTCCCAAATCCTGAAGGTTTGCTAAGACATGGTGAAACAGGAAGTGTGAAGGCGGAGACTCGGCTCAAAGACGCGATGCTCATCCCACAAAAAGCAACGTTTGAAATTCTCGACCGAAAATTTGTGTACGTCGTAACAAAGGACCATCGAATTAAGGCCAGAGAAATTACGATTAGCAACGAAATGCCTCACCTGTATGCCGTTTCAAAAGGGCTGAAGGAGAACGACAAAATCTTACTGGATGGACTACGAAAAGTAAGTGATGGAGATAAGATCCATTTCACCTACCGCGATCCATCTACCGTATTGTCTGAGTTAGAGTTATACGCAGAATAGTCTCACCAAAAAACTTTACGACAATGTTTAAGAAAATAATACACAGACCGGTATTAGCAATTGTGATATCCATCGTAATTGTGTTTATCGGAACACTTTCAACGCAGCAACTTCCGAAATCTCAGCTTCCACAAATTGCTCCAACAACGATTAACATTTTTATCGCCTACCCTGGAGCAAGTGCTGATGTCTTGGTGAAGTCGACGCTGACAACCTTAGAAAACTCTATCAACGGAGCACAAGGCGTTCGATACATTGCATCGGATGCCACAAGTGCGGGAGAAGCCACCGTTCGAATTATCTTCGAACCGGGCACAGATCCTAACGATGCGATGGTACAAATTAAAACGCGTGTCGACCGTGTCATGCCGCTGCTCCCCGAACTCGTTCAACGTGAAGGGGTAATCATCATGCCGATCCAACCGAGTATGTTGATGTACGTGAACCTTTACAGTAAAGACAATAAGCTTGATGAGAAGTTCTTGTACAACTATTCGAATGTACACATCATCCCAGAAATTAACCGAATTCCTGGTGTAGCGAGAGCGCAAATTTTGGGTAGCCGTAAATATGCAATGCGTATTTGGTTGAGCCCAGACCGTATGCGTGCTTACAACATTTCTGCTGAAGAAGTAATGGAAGCGCTTAGCGAGCAAAGTATCGTTGGACGACCTGGTCGACTCGGACGAAGCTCTGGAATTTCCGCTCAATCCTTGGAATATGTACTTACGTACAAAGGGCGATTGAATCAAGAAAAAGAATACGAAAACATTATTATTCGCGCGAATTCTGAAGGTGAAACGATTCACTTAAAAGACATTGCCCGCGCGCAACTCGGTAGTGAGTTCTTCGATATTTACTCGAACTTAGATGGACACCCATCTGCCTCTATCGTACTCAAGCAATCGTTTGGTAGTAACGCCACTGAAGTTATTGACAACGTAAAGGAGAAGTTGAACGAAATGAAAGGCGACTTCCCTCCAGGTGTTGACTACAAAATCAGTTACGACGTATCGAAATTCTTGGATGCATCCATCGAACAAGTAATCGATACGCTCCGCGATGCCTTTATTCTGGTTGCGTTGGTTGTCTTTATTTTCTTGGGAGATTTACGCTCTACCATCATTCCGATTTTGGCGGTTCCCGTTTCATTGATCGGTGCCTTTTTCGTGATGCAAATGTTTGGTCTATCGATCAACCTCATCACACTCTTTGCTTTGGTACTTGCGATTGGAATTGTGGTGGATGATGCCATTGTGGTGGTGGAAGCCGTCCACGAAAAAATGGAAGGCACCGACATCACCCCATACAAAGCGGTACGACAAGTAATGTCAGAAATTAGTGGGGCGATTATCGCGATTACCGCCGTAATGGTTTCCGTTTTTATCCCAATTGCCTTCCTTTCTGGACCTGTCGGTACATTCTACCGTCAATTCTCCATCACCATGGCCAGTTCCATTGTGCTTTCTGCGTTGATTGCCCTTACGCTTACACCCGTACTTTGTGCAATCTTCCTGAAAAACAATCATGGCAAACCACCAAAGAAGAATCCTGTTAGTTGGTTCTTAGGTAAATTCAACAAAGGATTTGACAAACTCACAGGGCGTTACGTACAGTTGCTTCGACGCATTGTAAACCGACGCGTAGTGACAGCCGTAGTATTGATTGCCTTTGGTGTGGGTATTTTCTTCCAAAACAAATCACTTCCTGCCGGATTTATCCCAAGTGAAGATCAAGGAACGATCTACGCCATCATTCAAACACCTCCAGGTGCAACACTTGAGCGAACCAACCAAGTAGCACGCGAGTTGCAAGCCATTTGTGAGAAAGTAGATGGAATTGAATCCGTTTCCTCACTCGCTGGATACGAAATCATGACTGAAGGTCGTGGATCGAATGCAGGAACATGTTTGATCAACCTTGAACCATGGGAAGAGCGAGATAAAACCGTTCTTGAAATCATGGAAGAACTGGAAGAAAAATCGAAAGATTTGGGAGCCATCATTGAGTACTTCGAACCACCAGCAGTACCTGGATTCGGATCTTCCAGTGGGTTCTCTCTTCGACTCTTGGATAAAAATGCAGAGACGGACTACCAAGAATTCGATAAAATCAACCAGAATTTCATGAATTCGCTTCGCAAGCGAGAAGAACTTCAAGGTTTGTTCACCTTCTTCGCGGCAAATTATCCGCAATATGAGTTGGTAATCGACAATGCAGCAGCGATGCAGAAAGGTGTCACCATCAAAAAAGCGATGGAAAACCTCAATATTCTCATCGGTAGTACCTACGAACAAGGGTTTATCCGATTTGGTCGATTTTTCAAAGTGTATGTGCAATCAGGCCCAGAGTTTAGAAAACAACCAAGTGATATCCTCAACCTCTTCATCAAAAATGAAAGTGGAGAAATGGTGCCTTATTCTTCGTTCATGACATTGAAGAAAACACAAGGTCCAAACGAGATTACACGATACAACATGTACAACTCGGCGTCTATTCAAGGGCTTCCTGCAGATGGATTTACAACCGCCGATGCGATCTCAGCGATCAAAGAAGAAGCGAAAAAACTTCCAAAAGGATACGATATTGCTTGGGAAGGACTTTCCTACGATGAGGCAAATCGAGGAAATGAGTCCATTTACATCTTCCTGATTGTTTTGGTCTTCGTTTACTTGGTACTCGCAGCGCAATACGAAAGCTTCCTCTTGCCTTTGGCGGTGGTGTTCTCGCTACCCGTCGGAGTGTTTGGTTCTTTCTTCTTACTTAAAATGATGGGACTCGCCAACGATGTATATGCACAAGTTGGACTGATCATGCTGGTCGGACTGCTGGGTAAAAACGCTGTACTGATCGTGGAATTTGCCATTCAGAAACAACGGAGCGGTTCCACCATATTCGAAGCAGCCATTGAAGGAGCAAAAGTTCGATTCCGACCAATTCTTATGACATCCTTTGCCTTTATCGCAGGATTGATTCCACTTGTCCTCTCACACGGAGCAGGTGCTATCGGAAACAAAACCATTGGTGGATCGGCACTCGGAGGAATGCTCTTTGGAACTTTGTTCGGGGTAATCATTATCCCTGGACTCTACTACATATTCGCATCGCTTTCAAAAGGTCGAAAATTGATCAAAGATGAAGACGATGAACCATTAACAGAAAACATGATTGATTATGAAACTGAATAAATTAACGCTTTACTTCATCCTCGGTCCGTTGCTTTTGATGACAGCGTGTGGAATTCCGAAGTTCAGCCAACGAACAGAAAATAAGGAAGTACCTCAGGCATTCGTCAATTCAAATGAGGACACCGTAACAGTTGCGGACATTAAGTGGAAGGATTTCTTTACCGATCCGAACCTCATCAGCCTGATTGATACAGCTCTTGCGAACAATCAAGAGTACAACATCATTCAGCAGGAAATCTTCATGAGACGCAATGAAATCTCCGCCAAAAAAGGAGAGATTTTGCCTTCGGTTGACATCAATGCAGGAGCAGGATTTGACAAAGCTGCGCGCTATACTCGAGACGGTGCGGTTGATGCCAATGTAGAGATTGAGCCAGGTGAGGAAATTCCAGAACCGCTCCAAGACTACAAAATTGCGTTTGATGCCAGTTGGGAAATCGATATCTGGCGAAAGCTCCGCAACTCGCGAGATGCAGCCGTACAGCGATACCTTGCTTCTGTTGAAGGACAGCAATTCATGAAAACCAAATTAATCGAGGAAGTAGCGTCTTCTTACTACGAATTGCTTTCATTGGACAAACAATTGGCCATTGTGAACGACTACATCACCTTGCAATCGAATGCATTAAAAGTCGTGAAGATTCAAAAAGAGGTGGGAGAAGTGACCGAATTAGCGGTGCGCAGATTTCAAGCCGAAGTACTCAGTACGAAAAGTATTCGGTACGAGCTTCAACAGGAGATCGTGATGACAGAAAATCGCATCAACTTTTTACTGGGGCGATTCCCACAGCCCATCGTTCGCAATATCGAAAGCTTCGAAAACAACATTGCGTCCGACTTGAGCGTAGGTGTTCCTTCTCAGCTATTGGAGAACCGTATGGACATTCGCGAAGCTGAGTATGAATTGGAAGCAAGCAAACTCGATGTGAAAGTTGCAAAGGCCCAATTTTATCCTTCCGTTAGCATTTCGGCTGGAGTTGGACTGCAAGCCTTCAACCCAACTTATCTTATCAAATCTCCTCAATCCATCCTCTACTCGATGGCGGGAGATTTGGTAGCTCCGTTGATTAACCGAAAGGCAATCAAGGCGAGTTATTTGAACGCGAATGCCAAACAAATGGCTGCCGTTTACAATTATGAAAAAACGGTATTGAACGCCTATTTGGAAGTATACAATCAAGTTTCGAAAATCGACAACATCACCAACAGCTATAATTTGAAAAGCGAAGAAGTGGAAGTATTGAATGGCGCAATCAACATCGCCAACGACTTATTCACTTCAGCAAAAGCAGATTATATGGAAGTATTGATGACGCAGCGCGATGCGTTAGATGCAAAAATGGAACAAGTTGAATATCGAAAAAACTACTTGCTCTCCATCGTGAACTTATACAAAGCTTGCGGAGGAGGACTATGATTTTTGGTTAGGTTTAGGTTTATAGTTTGTTGATAAGCCAGCACGTTTGTGTTGGCTTATTTTTTGTAAAAGGATTATTCTGCGATGATTGATTATTTTTACATACCGCATCGCCATAACTTAATCACTTGTAAAATGCCACTTGTATACAAACTAGTTTCGTGCTTTGTTTTTTTTCTTTCCCTCTCACAATTTGCTTTCAGTCAAAACACTTCTGATGTTATAACGCAGAAAAATAAATTCAATACCGAGTTGCTAGATAGCCTCAAAGCATCCTACACCGATCTAAGCAACGCAAATCGCATTGAATCGATTATTTCAGATTGTAGAAAATTTGGGTATTTCTATCCCGATGAGATCATCTCCTTGATCGATGAAACACTGAAAGAGGTAAGAGATGCAGGAAACCGTAAAGCGGAAGTACAGCTTCTCTTCCAAAAAATCTACATTGTCTCAGATGCGTATTCCGACCTCGAAACGTCGAAAGAATTATCGTACTACGTATTAAAGAACCTTCCCGCTACCACAGACGAGCAAATACAGCTGTTAGATTTCATCGCCAGAACACATCTTGCCAATTCTGAATTAATCGAAGCGCAACATATTTATCAAGATGCGCTAAAACGACTTAAGAAGATCAAAACGCCCTACTCCATAGCGCACACGAATGTATATTGGGGAGTCGCCGTTACCTATTCTGAATCTCAGAATTACCAGAAATCCTCCGACTACTATAAAAAATGTCTTGATCAAGCCCAACATCAGAATCAACACTTTATGGCTGCGTGCTGTTTTCAGAACCTTGCGGACAACTCCAGGAAAATGGGCGAATGGAAGCTCGCTCGACACTATCTAGACAGTGCTCAGCGCTCCCTTAAAACCATCTCAAACGACAGTGATCGTGTGATCTCAGAAATGGGGCTCTTCAACGCGTATGGTGATTTCTACAAAAGCATCGAAAAATTGGACTCCGCCGAAATCTTCTTGAAAAAGGCCATTCGTTTGGGCGAGAAATACGACGATTTCTTCACGAAAAGTTATGCAATGCATTCACTCGGGTCGGTATATTTGGAACAGAACAGGTTGGATGAAGCCGAAGATCTTTTGCTTGAGAGCGACGAACTATTCAAGACACGAACACCCGCTTTACTCGTTACGAATTCACGCTATTTGTATGAACTGTACAAAAAGAAGGGAATGTACGATGAAGCATTGAAATGGCATGAAACCTACACTGCTTTAAGTGACAGCGTCCAAAAGGTTCAACATGTAAAAACGATTGCTCAAGCAACGGCTAAGTATGAGGGTGAATTGAAAGACAAAACCATCGACCTTTTGAAAAAAGAGAAAATTGTTGAGGCTCAATCAAAGGAAAAATACCGAAGACAGTGGCAAATAATCGTTGTTTTATTGTTGCTCACGCTGTCCATTGGGGCGTTTTACATCAACCATACTCGGCATCAAAAAAACAAAACGAAAATTATTAATCAGGTGCTTGGAGAGGAGCGGGAGCGTACGCGCATTTCAATGGACTTGCACGATGGTGTTTGCTCTCAGATCTCCACGATTTCCCGACTTGTGAAAAATAGCGATTCAGATCAGGATGAGAGTTGGCGTGAAAATGTCGCCGAAAAACTTGACAACCTTAACCTTGAAGTCCGCGACATCTCACATAACCTTTCGTTAATTAAGTACGACCAGAAAAATCCGTTTCAGCATATCGTCGAAGATTATATAAATGATTTGCGCGCATCCATCCCCATCGACTTTACCGTTGAATTTAAGCCAGAAGACGAGCACATTTATCTAGAATCGAATCGAGAGCTTGTCCTTTTTAGAGTGATTCAAGAAATCTGCAATAATGCCATCAAGTATAGTCAAACAGCAAAAATGGATTTCGTCTTTGAGAAAAATGGGCAGAATTTAATCGCCTCCATTAGCGACTATGGAACGGGATTTGATGAAAGTGACTACGGAAATGGCATTCGGAATATCTTCGAACGGATTGAATTTTTAAACGGAAAGGTTCAACTGGATACGAATTCGAGTGGAACGACCTTTACCATCAACCTACCATTGAAAAAAACTGAATTGAAGGAAAAATGAACATTCTTGTTGTTGAGGACCACACGATGTTCCTCGAATATATCGTCTCAGTACTGAAGAACCGTGAAAACGTGCACAACATTCTTACAGCAAGCAATGGCAAAGATGCGTTCGGCCTTTTGCATGAAAACAAAATTGATTTACTGATGACCGACTTGAATCTTCCTAAGGTTAATGGCATTCAGTTAATCGAACGCACCCGAAAATACTATCCACGCATCAAAATTGTGGTGCTTACTCAGTACAAAAACAGCGGCCTTTCCCGAAAATTAAAAAACTTGGGAGTCGATGGCTTTTTGACTAAAAACGCAAGTCAGGAAGAACTCAATGAACTATTGAGTGTCGTCATTTCTGGTGACTCTTTGTTCACCTCGCAACTCACTAATGAGGACCACCTGGAATCAATTACCGAAGAAGAACAATTACTGAGCGATTCTTTTCAGAAAATCAGCCAATTATCCAAACGAGAAACGGAGGTTATGCATATCCTTTTGGAGAATAAAACCAACAAGGAAATTTCTGATCAATTGAAAATTGGTGTGGAAACCGTCATCACGCATCGGAAAAACATCTACCGAAAACTTGGAGTGAATAACGTATTGGATTTATACAAATTGATTTCTGACTTGGAATAGGTAAACCTACCCTAAACTGTTCCCACAGTACATGCCTTCAATTATTGACCGAAATAATACCGAACCTTCACCGTACCTCCAAACGAGGAAGTAAATGTTCGGAAGAAGTAAGAAGGAATTGTTTCAACCCCCTTGAACACATTTATTACTCCGTTGGAATAGTAGACTCCGGCATTTACATCAAAGGATTTACTTAGACGGAGACTTCCACTAACTCCAAGCATTGCGCCGAGATCGAACTTTCGAAAACCTTCCGTTAGCTCATAGCGGTTTTGATTATCCCACTTTTCCGTTACATCACCTAAATGAGCTACATAAACACCAGAATTGAGCTCTAAGCCAAATCGCTTATTGAAATGTTTCGTTAAAATGGCTTGTGAGTAATTCAAAAAGAGTGATTGATACGTTAACGACAATTGCTTTTCAATGTATTCCGAACCATAAAAATCACGGTATTTTTGCGTCTTTTGGTCATTCAATCGAGCAGTCACTCCGAAGTAGCCATACCTTCCAATTTTTCGTTCCAGAGAAACATCGAATGAGTAGTTTCGACTGATGGACAAATCGATACCGCTGTCTTTGTCAATTCCTTGTTGGGTAATCGGGTTCAGTAAGTTTGATATTTGATTGTTTACCCCTACTCCAAATCGCCATTTTCCATTTGAACTTGGTCTAGACGTATTTCCTGTATTTACATGACTTTCATTTTCGCTTGTCACAGGGTTTCTTTCGAGAGCTAAATCGAACTCATCCACAACAGCAATCGTTTTCACAGGAAGCGCAGACACCTCATCAACCTCAACAATCGTCTTTTTCGAATCGGGGTCAAAACGGTAATTGATCTCATTAGCTGCAGGCGAATTTTCTGCAACTAAACGTGTATTTTCAGCCGTTATCAGTTGATGATGATCGCCAAAGATTTCTTCTTCATTTTGCACCGATGCCGTAACCGTCTCTTTGGAAGGAGATGGTTCCATTTCGGCTTCAAGTTCAGTGTGAGCAACATTCGTACTGTTCGAAGGTATTTCTCCCTGCGAGGAATGTGCAGGACCAACATTCATCGGCACCTCGAAAGAATCCGAGATAAAAAATGGGAGAATGAGTAGGGCGGTCGTCAAGCCATAGTTTCTGACCCTTCTCCAACGTTTTTGAACAGCCTGAACTGCTTGTGCTTCTACATACACACTTAAATTTTCCCAAACTCGTGGAGAAACAGGTTCATTATTCTCTTCTGACGCAATGTTCGATGCATACCAAAACGATGACTTATCGTCTAATTTTGATGCAATATTCTCCCAGACTTCAGTCGATGGATTCTCGACAGAAGTATCTTGGTACGATTTCTTATACCACTTCTTTAGCCAATTGTCCAACATATTCTTCTATTTCATTTATTGACATTTCCTTCAGCAAGGTGCCTTTTAAGTATTTTTTTGCCTTCGAAAGTTGTGATTTGGAACTACCTTCGGTAATTCCCAACTTGTCTGCAATGTCTTTATGTGTTAATCCTTCCAAATAGTGAAGGTTTAAAATTGTTTTGTACCCAAGTGGTAGTTTGTCCAAAACCTCAAAGAAAGAACTCGAATTGAGTCGTCTCTCGAAATCATTTTCCATTCTCACGGGTCTTCCTTGATCGTATTCTTCACTCAACGTCACCACTATTTTGTCCCAGTGATCTCTGCGTAGCATGTCAATTGAATTATTAATCATTACACGACGCATCCACCCACCGAGACTTCTCTTTTTGTCATACTTGTGTAAATTCTGAAAGACTTTTAAAAATCCTTCTTGTAAAAAGTCGTTTGCAACATCATAATTCGGTGCGTAAGCTCGACAAACACGGAACATATCATCCTTATACAACTCAAAAAGTTGTTTGAATGCAAGGCGTTTTCCCTTTAAGCATCCTTTAACGATTTTATCCTCCCACTCTTTGTTCAACTTATCCTAATCTACTTCACACTTGAATGATTCATTAAATCTACCTAGGATAGCATTGTACATATTTCCGTTTTGCATTTCCGAAATTTTGATCGTTTCTTGTCCCCCAGAACCTGTTGCGACAGAAGCATTCCACAAACCTGGTCCAACATCTGCCATTAAACTATTCATATCAATGCTAATCGATATTGTTTTGGGAGTATTTTTATCAATTGAAATGGTTTCTTTTCCATTCTCCAAAAGAGGTTTGATCATAAAATCATCACTTTCTATGTTCAACTCTACTCTTTTCGGAACACCTAAAGGTCCTAAATAAACACCTCTAAGCAGAAATGAATTTTGCCCAACAAGCTCAGAAGTTAGTACTAATGACTCGTACGTACCTTGCGGAATGTCGAACGTTGCATTAAACGTTCCAGCCTCTCCAGTTTGACTCGCTGTATACTGAGCATCGCTAACAAGGTAAATGTCATCTGCTTGAATGCGATTTCCCTCCAGCGAAAAACTATTGACGCTTATGGTTAATGTATCAATTGATAAGTTGTGTTGAGTTCCAAATTGAATGTGGGAGTTATTTGACTTCAATTTTATGGTTGTCTCAACCGTTTCTTTCCATTGCTTGCTATTGCAAGCGCCTAGGATCAAAATGCCAGAAAGAAAAGCAAGAAGTCCCGTAGTTATCTTCATAGTATTCATTTTATACTTCACCTACGTAGATTAAAGCTTAAAGGGTTGTCTGGTAATTTAAAAAAAGTAGTGTGACAAAATAATAACATTCTACCAGAAGGGTGAAGGCGCACTAAAGCTTGAAACATTCCCACTGCTCTCAGCAGAAATATGCCTATCTCATCACAGGGCAAAAACAAAAATTCCCAGCAAGATAATTCTTGCCGGGAATTTGGTAGTAGAGGTTGAAAATCTAAAGGTTTAGACTACATGTTAACTATTTTACCTTAGTTACACACCTGCGTACAGTATTCACTGTACCACCCCCAACGCGGAGTATTTGGGAACTCCGTTCCAAAGCTCCATCCTGTTTCTTCTGACACAACGTTTCCATTTCCATCCACTTGAATCATTTCAGAGTGCGCTGCAATTACATAACAAGGATCCAAATCCGTTAATGGAATAGTGTACGTATATGTTTGTACAGCAGGATCATGTGTTACAGCGTAAGGGAACTGACCTGGTACAGGAGTATTTGCACCGTTCGTTGGAATATCTGAAGCTGGTCCAACATACAAGTGTGTTTGTTGTGTGTACCAATCTCCACCTTCGAAGTTAAATGTTACGTATAAGTTTTGATCATCATTTGTTACGTCCAACGATCCAACTGGAATCGTTTGTCCTCCGAAGTAATCGTATGATACTGTATCGTATTCACAACAATCTTGCAAGCAGTAATCTGAATACGTTGCCCAACTTCCTCCATTGTTAATTGGGTTTCCGTTCCCCCAAGCTGTTTCTTGTTGAACAGGTACTCCATTTTGAATCAAGCTGACAGAAGCATGCGCTGCAACGGCATAACATTCCAAAGAAGGATCAATCGGAACAGTTACTGTATAAGATGTTACTCCGTTATGCGTATCATTGTATGGGAACAATCCAATTGTTGGATTTCCTGCTCCATTTGTTGGAATTCCCGCTGGATCTCCTACGTAAAGGTGTGTTTCATTAAGAACCCAACCTCCCGTTGTTTCGTAAGTCACATAGATATTCACATCGTCATTCGAAACAGTAATTGTTCCAGCCTCAATGTGTTGTCCAGCAAATAAAGTAAATACCTCCTCACATGCAGAAGTAGAAGAGTTCGAAAGCGTGTTTTGTACTAGTGGTGTAATTGTTCCTTCATTTTCAACAGGAGCAATGTCTTCTTTTTGACAACCTGTAAGGAGCAATCCTCCCAACAATCCGAGTGTTAGTAATTTTGTTTTCATAGTTAGCGTTTTTAGTTTAGCATTGCCACAAGAGCGGCGCATGTATAGTACCTACGCAGTTTTAAAAACAAAAGGTTGTCTGATTTTTTACGATTACTTGATTTTTTTATTTGAATAATGGACAACCTACTGTTTTTCAAATTATAAGCAGGTCAAAATAATTTGATTTTTTTTCGCAACTCCCACTAAAAGCGAGCTTCGATAGTACTAAGACGGGATTCATTCCGCTGATTTATGTGGTTTCAAATGCGGCCGAGACAACCAAAACCGATACCTTGGAAAAGGTCAGGAAAGTATACCAACCGACCTCAAAACTGCTTATTGTCTCTCGGTTCGATCACACCGATACAAAATGTTCCAATACGGGGAAATATTACCCGTTTTTCGCATGATAATTTCAAACACTCCATTTCCTCAACTTATTCCTATTTCTGATTATCAATCACATAAACCACATTATTTCTAAATAGCATGAGTTGGCACTCCTATTGAATGAGTTCGTATCTAAAAACTACCACTAGAAATTTGATAGCTAAATAGTTGGTACTAACAATTCAAAAAAACTTCTCTTGGATTCATTGTAGTCAAAGAATGAGAGGATTTAATAAACTAAAATGAATGCGTATGAATTTCAAGAAAATACAATTGATGCTAGGTGTATTGTTTGTTTTTATCCTCATCCTTGCCACTAATTTGATCGACCAACGCAATTTTGAAGAAATGCAAAGCTCTATCAAAACAATCTACGAAGATCGCTTGGTAGCCCAAGACATCATTTATGATCTCAACCTTCATATCCAAAACAAAGACATGGCGAATGCCCTGCAAAACTATGATTTATACAAATCGCAAGCAGGTTCAATCAACAAGAACATCGAACGATTACTCGTCAAGTATGAAGCAACGAAATTAACTCCGAAAGAAAGTGACTTGCTCGCTGATTTAAAATACGAAATTCAACTTCTGACCAAACACGAAGTCTCAATAACCGATTCTTCAAATCGAACCCATGATTTAATAGAGACACAACTGACAAAGATTAAAAGCAACCTGCTGGCTCTTGAGCAAGTTCAGTTAGAAGAAGGGAAACGTGCTGTCGGAAAGGGGGAAAAAGCCATCTACACCTCGGAATTATTCACAAACATGGAAATCTGTGGTTTAATCATTCTGGCAATTATCTTTCAGGTCATCATTCTCACAGGCCCGAAAAAACAACTGAACTTTAAATGGGGAGATAGAGATCACGCGAAGAATAATTCCCGCGAAACATGAGGAACTTCCTTCAACTTAAATACCTTTCATGCACTTTCTCTTAAGAGACCGTGGTTTTTCATAATTTTAGATTTATGTACGAAGAACTTTTCGATAGCAAGAACTTATCAAAAATACTTAGCGAAAGAGTAAAGGAGTTGGAATGTCTTTACAACATCTCTCGTATTGCTACGCGCTATAAAAATGATATTCGACAAGCTTTAGAAAAGATTGTAGAGGAAATTCCCTCCGGATGGCAATATCCCGATGCGATGCAAGCCTTTTTGAAATATGGAGACATCGAAATTGGTACGCCCTCGACCATGGAGAAAGCGCAATTTGTCGATTTATTAATTGGAGAAGAGAAGATTGGGGAACTGCTCGTGTATTTCAAGGAATCCAAAGCTCCTTCCACTCCCGAAGTTTTCCTAAAGGAAGAACAAGCTTTGCTCAATCAAATTGGTCACGAGGTATCCAACCTAATCGAAATCGACCGAAAGAACCAGCGCGAAAAACTCATTCAGGAAAAGCTTCGGTTCAATGATCGCTTGAACCTGCTTGGTGAACTTACCGCTGGAATTGCTCACGAGTTGAACACGCCACTCGGAAACATCATAGGTTATTCTGAACTTCTTCAAAAGAAAGAAAAGAACGCCACAAAGAAACACGATCTGGAACGAATCTTAAAATCGGCCAAGCATGCCCGTGAAATTGTCAAAAAACTGATGTTCTTCTCTTGTGACATGCCCTCCCAGTTCAAAATAAATGACCTCAATAAATTGACGTTGGATAGTTTGGACCTTTTGAAGATTCAATTGAATGACAAGTATATTCAAGCTGAGTTGGATTTATGTGAAGACCTTCCGAAGTTCAATTTGGACGCCATTCAGATGACCCAAGTTGTTTTCAATATGGTACTGAATGCCATTGACGCCATGTCTCCTTTTGGGAAAATCAAAATTTCTACAAAGAACAAAGAGGATCATCTCGAATTAATTATCGCCGACAACGGAAAAGGAATTCCTGAAGCCGAACTTCCTCGACTTTTTCAACCTTTCTACAGCAGCAAAGGAAACAATGGAACGGGTCTTGGATTGGCCGTAAGTTATGGAATTGTGCAGGCTCACGGAGGTGATATCGAAGTCGAATCGGTTGTTGGCGAAGGAACAACATTTACACTTATTTTTCCGATTAAGAAATGAACAAAGCCCTCTCCATACTGGTCGTAGATGATTCGCGTGACATGCTGGAATTAATTCGCCGTCAATTGCAAGAATTAGGACTAAATCCCTTCATTTCCGACACGGTGATGGACGGTATTGATATTTTAGAAAGCTCTCAAATCGACCTACTCATAACCGACTTGAATATGCCTGAAGTAGGTGGAGAGCAACTGATTCGCTATGCATCAGAGCACTTCCCCAAGCTGCCGATACTCGTTATCACAGGTTATCCAAGCATCGATTCGGCGGTAAACGTCATGAAAATGGGAGCATTGGAATACCTCATCAAGCCTTTCACATTTGATGAACTTGAATATGCCCTGAATTCCATCCTCTCGGATATTATTAAACCGCACAAAACCGATGACGATGAAAGCTTGGATAATTTTCAAGGGATAATTGGGGCTTCCCCGAAAATGCAGAACCTTTTCCGCTCCATCAAACGAACACAGTCAAATACCGCAACAATATTAATTAGCGGAGAAAGTGGAACAGGTAAAGAACTCATCGCGCGAGCGGTGCATTATAGCGGTGATTATTCATCCTCTCCGTTTGTGCCTGTAAACTGTGGTGCAATCCCCGATCAGCTGCTCGAAAGTGAGCTATTCGGACACCTAAAAGGAAGTTTTACTGGAGCAATTTCAGATAAAACGGGCTTTTTTCAAGCGGCTAATGGAGGTACACTATTTTTAGATGAAATCAGCAATACGTCACTCGAAGTTCAAGCAAAGTTACTGCGTGCTATTCAGGAAAAAGAGGTGACCATGTTGGGCAGCACCAAAAGTCAGAAAGTTAAAGTGCGAATTATTGCGGCAACGAATGTCAACATTCAAGATCTGATTGCACAAGGTAAATTCCGAGAAGATTTATTCTACCGATTAAATGTGATTTCTATTGAAGTTCCTCCGCTTCGACAGCGCGATGGCGACATTCTTACTTTAGTTAAGTTTTTCAATAAAAAATTCAGCCAAGAAAACTCTAAACCAAAACTGAAGTTTGAGCGAAATGTGCTAACGGCATTGAAGAATTATGCGTGGCCAGGAAATGTGCGCGAATTAGAAAATTTCATACAGCGACTTGTTATCATGCATGATAATACCATCACGATGGAGGAAATCCCAGACTACATGAAGTCTCGCCCCGTTGAAATTGAAAGCACAACCACACTTACTCTGAAAGAAGTAGAAAAGAAGTACATATTAAAGGTACTTGCCGCGAACGATAACAACAAAACCAAGACTGCCAAAATCTTGGGGATTGATCGTAAAACGCTACGCGAAAAATTGAAGTAACCCAAGTTCGACTCTTCAACATTATCAGCGACTACGGAACTACGATTCGTGGAACAAGGCGCCTTTGTCTAATTTCTGATTCGCATTCGCAACGACATCATTTTTTCCAGATCCATTCGATCATTTAAGCATAAAATCGAACGCTACGATCCTTCCCGCTGCGGGTAATATCTCCCCGCTTATTTTGCTCATTTTATTGTGTTTTCAACGCAAGAAAAATATTGAACATTCAGAATCAACAACTTAACTAATCACCCTGTTATTTGGCACCTCTGTTGCTTTTGGTATTCGAAATATGTAATCAATGAAAACAAGTATATGTGGCAACTGTATCAATGACAAGAATTGCATTTACCAATTCGGTCGACAACATGACATTCGGACCGACTGCGATTCTCATGAGTCCGAGTCCCCTCAACCTCACCAACCCATATTAGCAAACTCAAACGATGGATATAGAGCTATTGGCCTCTGCTCAAGTTGTGATTCGAAGAATTACTGCTCACTACGCGGCCCAAAACAAATAATTGTTCAATGTGAACACTACGTGTAAAAAAGAAAAACATGGAAACAATCAACACAGAAATGAAAAAAGAAGGAATGTACGATAACGTACTCCGCCAGTACAATCAAGCTGCCGACATTATTGATCTGCATAGCGGAATTCGAAAAATTTTGGTGAATACCAATAATGAAATTGTTGTTCATTTCCCGGTAAAACTTGATGACGGTACAATCGAAGTTTTCACAGGGTACAGAGTTCAACACAACAATGCACTTGGTCCTTACAAAGGAGGATTGCGCTACCACTCCACTGTTGATATTGATGCGGCGCGTGCTTTGGCGATGTGGATGACATGGAAAACATCCTTGGTAGGACTTCCGTATGGAGGTGGAAAAGGCGGAATTCAAATTAATCCGAACAACTATTCGATTGCTGAATTAGAACGAATTACCCGTCGATTTACCTATGCGCTCGGAGACAATATCGGTCCAGATTTGGATATTCCTGCACCAGATGTCAATACCAACTCAACCATTATGGCTTGGATTGCGGACACGTATTCATCGATCAAATCTCCTTCCGTTCGCCAAAAAAACTTACATGTTGTCACAGGTAAGCCTGTAGGATCTGGAGGTTTGGAAGGAAGAGACCGAGCAACTGGTTTCGGTGTTGTTACCAGTATCAAAAAATGGGCAAAAAATGCGGGGAAAGATCTGAATGGAATGACTTTTACCGTGCAAGGCTTCGGTAATGTTGGCTATTGGGCGTCACATTTTCTCGTACAAGAGGGAGCGAAGCTTATTGCCGTTCAAGACGCAAGCGCAACCTTAGTGAACACGCAAGGAATCAATCCTGAAGAGTTACTCGATCACAGCAAAGGCAATTCGGGAAATATTCAAGGTTTTAGCGATGGAACAGAATTGGATTCAGAGCTTTTCTTCGGAATTGAATGTGACATCATTATTCCAGCAGCATTAGGAAATCAGATCACAAGTAGCAACTGTCATGAAATCAAAGCGAAAGTAATTGCCGAGGGAGCAAACGGCCCCATCAATGTAGATGCCGAAAGAGCCATTCTCGAAAAGGGCATCGAAATTATTCCTGACATCTTGTGTAATTCCGGAGGAGTTATCGGAAGCTATTACGAATGGTTGCAGAACAAACGAAGTGAAAATTGGAAATTAGAAACGGTTCTTGATATGATTGAAGACAAATTGGGAATCGCTTTCGACAAAGTTGCAGAGGTATCAAAGCAGTACGGAGTGAGTTGGAGAGTTGGAGCATATATTGTTGCCCTGCAGCGCTTAGAGTTAACCTATAAAGAAAGAGGAGTTTTTCCGTAAAGATGAAAACAATAGGTGTACTCAAAGAAAGCAATGGAGTAAGTGTTGTTACGCTTACTCCATTCAATGTTGAAAAATTAAAGCAGTTGTACTCAATTATTATTGAGGAAGATGCTGGGGTTTTGGCGGGATTTAATGATCGCGAATACGAACAATCTGGGGCGAAAATCGAGTCGCAACGAGAACGAATATTGGAAGATGCAGATATTGTCTTGACACACTCTGCACGTGTTGACCTTACCAATAATAAGAAGAAGACGGTCGTAGTTGGAAGTTACAACGTGCTCGATGACTATTCTTCGATTCTACAATTCCGTCATCCCCTCATCGACTTTTACACGCTCACTTTGCTTCCCAGAACAACAAAGGCGCAGTCTATGGATGTGCTTTCAAGTATGGCAGCCATGTCGGGGTATCAAGCGGTAATGACTGGCTTTAACAAGTTAAGCGCGATTGCACCCATGCTTTCCAGTGCGGGAGGAACACTTCCTCCAAGCAAAGTGCTGGTTCTGGGAGCAGGTGTTGCTGGGTTGCAAGCAATTGCCACCGCAAAACGATTGGGCGCTATTGTCTATGCTTTTGATGTCCGAAAACAAACAAAAACAGAAGTAGAAAGTCTTGGTGCAAAGTTCATAGAAATTTCAGGAGCCAAGGAAGATACAGAAAGTGGAGGATACGCCATTGAGCAAGATGAGGACTTCACAAGGAAAGTGCAGGCGTCCATTGCAACATATTCGAATGAGATGGACTTAATTATTGCAACGGCGCGAATTCCAGGGAAAGCAGCCCCAAAATTAATTACCAAAGCGATGGTACGTGAAATGAAACTGGGAAGTGTAATTGTAGACCTTGCTGCCGACACAGGAGGAAACTGTGCAGAAACGGTTAACAAAGGAGAGCATCAACTCGACAATGTTTTGATTATTGGTGACGCACAAATTTTTAATGCCGTAGCACGATCTACCTCAATTCTATTGGGAAACAACTACGCCACATTTGTCCAGAACCTCCAGGCTCATGAGTCAACCCAAACAAAGGATGCCATTTTAGAGGCTACCCAAATTACGGAAAATGGACAACTCGTTCACGAGCAGCTGCTTGCCGAAATTAATTCATACTGATATGCAAGAAACATTCATATTAACACCTCTAGACGGAGCTTACGTCATTCTGCTTTGCATCCTGATCGGAATTATCATTATCAAAAATGTTCCTCCCGTGTTGCATACACCGCTCATGTCGGGGGCAAATGCCATTAGTGGAATCATCATTATCGGGGGAGCTATTCAACTCTTACAACATCCGATGGGCTTCAACGCTCCAACAATCCTATCGGCCTTTGGTGTTTTAATTGGAACCATCAATGTGTCAGGAGGCTTCTTTGTGACCCACAGAATGCTCAAAATGTTCAATCAAAAGAAACGAAAAGCATGATTTTAGGAGGAAATATAGGAATACTCGCCGCTGCTTTTTCGTTTGTGATCGGTATGATGATGCTCGGAACGCCAGATAAAGCCGAACGTGGCAATCGTTTATTGGTCTTTGGAATGATCCTCGCCTTGGTCAGCACGATAGGCATTCAGAGTTTTACACAAGTCGAAATTCCATGGTCAAATATTGGAGTTCTTCTCACAATTATAGCCATCGGAACGCTAATCGGACTCAAGGTGTCTTACCGTTTTGAATTAACGAAAATGCCCGAACTCGTATCGTTATTCAATGGTTTTGGAGGAGCGGCAGCCGGACTCATCGGAATCGTGGGCATCAGCAGTGATGAAATGCATGGAGATTTGGTAAGCACACTTATTTTATCCTCTTCCATCTTTCTTGGATTCATGACTTTCTCTGGAAGTTACATTGCGCTCTTGAAGCTCGGAGGGAAATATAAAATGCGCATCCCGAATAATCGATCTTTAACATTTTTCACATTGGCCGCTTCGATCCTAATTATCGGATTACTGGTCACTCACATCGGAGCCGAACTATTCATTCTAACGCTTGTAGGATTGGTTATTTTGAGTCTTCTCCACGGTGTGTCCTTTGCTAGTTCAATCGGAGGAGGAGACATGCCCATACTTATTTCCGTTTTGAATGGTTTTACGGGGGCACTAACAGCAATTGCGGGTATTTACTTCGGTAGCACCATTATGATTCTTGCTGGGGTATTTGTGACCGCAACAGGGATTATTCTCACCTTTCAAATGTGTACCGCAATGAATACGACATTGAAAAAAGTGATTTTTGGTGCGACCAATTTAATTGCAGACTCAGCGGCATCTGAAGGATATAGTTCCATCCATGAAACGACTTCTACGAAGGTAGCCACGGACATCATTTTGATGAAAAAAGTAGTGATCGTTCCAGGGTTCGGACTGGCAGTAGCCAAAGCGCAAAAAGCATGTCGAGAGCTCAAAAACACCCTCGAACAAGCCAACATCGAGATGAAATTCGTTATTCATCCCGTAGCAGGAAGGATGCCAGGACACATGAATGTTTTGCTCGCTGAAGCAGGAATCGATTATGCCGACATTCTCGATTTGGACAAAGGAAATCAGTACCTCGAAGAAGCAGACTTGTGCCTGATTATCGGGGCAAACGATGTGGTGAACACCTCCGCTGAAGATGATCAAGACTCAATTATTCATGGAATGCCCATTGTGCAAACCTACAAGGCAAAAAAAGTAGTGGTAATCAAACGAGGACTGGGTGCAGGATACGCGGGAATCAAAAATCCTTTATTCGAAAAAGAAAATACCCAGTTGTTACTAACCGACGCGAAACAAGCGCTTGAAAGCATCGTGGACGAACTAAAGCAGTAGAATTTAAAAATGATACGATATGTTAAACGCCAGAAGTGAAATCAAACTGAGAAAAGAACAGAGAGATTATTTAATGGAAAAGTTGTCATCGGAACCTCATTTGGACGAAACAACGACCATGAGCTATGCCATCTTGAGAGAAACACTCCAACACGGAATACTGGTAGGAGATGATGATTCATTGGATAAAATCGTAGAAATCAACTCCATCGTTGCTGTAAAAACATCTTTTGGATTCAAGTTCGGACTCCGCATTGTGCTTCCCGAAGAAGCTGATTTACAGTTTAATCGTATGTCTGTTCTTTCTTCCTTGGGGTGCGCATTGTACGGCAGGAAAGAAGGTGATAAAGTCCGCTGGTACTTCGAAGGAAAAGAGGAAACAGCAGAAATTATTCGGGTAATTCAACCTCGAGAAGATACGCCACTTGCTTCAAGAAGATGGTATTAACACACAAATCAATTATCTCACACACTAAAAACAATTTATCCCTGAATGCTTACACAGTTTTTTAAACGTCCTTCATCACCCGGAATACTCCTAATAATTTCAACTATTTTGGCATTGGTTCTGGCTAATTCACCGTGGAGTGAACACTATTTCTCATTCATGCAGATGAACTTCACTGTGGGTATGGTCGAGGGAGTGAATATTACGCATTCCGTAGAACACTGGATCAACGATGGATTGATGGCCATTTTCTTTCTCCTCATTGGGCTTGAAATTAAAAGTGAATTGAAGTTTGGTGAACTCAACTCTGTAAAATCAGCTCTTTTCCCAACCGTAACAGCCATTGGAGGTGCCATCATTCCTGCTGCTATTTTCATGATGATAAACATGGGAACAGAAAACGTGAACGGATGGGCCATTCCGATGGCTACCGATATCGCTTTTGTGATCGGAATCATCAGTTTGATTGGATCTAGAATCCCCATTTGGGTTAAGGTTTTTATTACTACAGTGGCCGTTGTTGATGATTTAATTGCCATTGCAGTTATTGCGGTCTTTTACACAAACGACATCAACTTTGTTGCTCTGCTGATTGCGGCATTTTTAGTGCTCCTCCTCGTCTTTTTCAACCTTAAAAAAACGAACCATTTACTTCCCTACATGATTGTTGGAGGTCTACTTTGGTGGGCAATCATGGCATCGGGTGTTCATGCAACGCTTGCTGGTGTTATTCTCGCATTAACGATTCCATTAAATCGAGATTGGTCGAAAGAAGAGATTACAGAAAGGGCGCGAAGAAACTACGATTTCTACATGTTGGCAAAGGACGGTGGTTCTGGTGTCACGATGAAAGACGCGCACATCAAACTGGAAAAAACCAAGCGCCAAATTGAATCACCATTAAAGCGCCTTGAACGGAAGCTTCACAATCCCGTATACTTTCTTATCATGCCGCTATTTGCCTTCGTAAATGCAGGAATCGTTTTGGATGGAGGCGTTTTAACGAGTGCATTCGATTCCACCATAACTTTGGGAATCTTCTTAGGACTTTTCCTTGGAAAACCGTTGGGAATACTTTTGGGCTTTTGGCTCATCTATAAACTGACACGCACGAAGAACTCTCCCAAACCAGTCAATTTATGGACAACTATTTTGGGTGTTGGCTTTTTAGGTGGAATTGGATTCACCATGTCATTTTTCATTGGCAATTTATCCTATTCTGAAGGCGAATCACTTGACTACGCGAAAGTCGGGATCTTATCTGCTTCACTCTTAGGAACACTACTTGGTTTTTACTTTTTGAGGTATCGCATAAAACGATTTGATGATGATGGTTTTTAGTGGTTTTGTGGATGGGATGTGCTTGATGAACTGTTCCATAAAACCTCATAAGGGTTAAAACTTATAACTATACCCAATTCTTATCACCTGCGTTTCATAATAGTTTGAACTGGTGTAAGAAAAATTATTCCCATTTATCGTCTGTTGGATTATCATTGTATTCAGCAAATCCGATGCATTGAAGAACACAGAGCCTTTGCCTTTTTGAATGGATTTTTCGAGTCCTATATTTAGCGTGAAGCGTTGTTCAATCCTACCTTGCGGAATTACATCAGGAGCAAGATAGATAGCTGTCAACTGTGCATTCAATCCGTGTTTGAATTTGAATTTCGTATTTAGCTTGACACTCCCTGAATAGGTTGTTTGCTTTTCTGCTGTAAAAGTATGCTCAACTGGATACAGATTCTGGACGGTGAACGCGTCAATTTGATTGAAATAAACGTTCACACCCAAGTTATAGGATAAAAACGAAGACACATCTTGAGAGAAAATCGCTTCCAATCCGGTTACGTTGCTTTTACCCGCGTTTTGAAAAATTGCATAGATCAGATTTGTTGAATCTACAGTGGTTGAAATTCGTGTGATGGTATTATCACCAAATCGACTATAAGCCGAGCAATACAGGTATCCCTTTTTGAAGGAATTTTTCAAACTCAACTCGATCAAATTCGTGAACTGTGGACCAAGTGAGGGGTTCCCCACCTTAATTATTTCCGCATCATCGTATTTCGGGAAAATTCGAATATCGACTTCATTCGGTCTGTCCACTCTGCGATTGTAGAATGCGACCAATTTGTTGTTTTCGTTGATCTTATACCCTAATCTTACATTCGGGAACGGCTGGAAGTAATCATATCCGTCGCTCGTATATGTATTGTGATTGGGATCAACTTCATACCGCAGGTTAACGTACTCCACACGCATTCCGACCTCTCCTTCCCATTTCTTACGATCAAATGAATACGCCCCATAAATCGCTGGAATGATCTCACCATAGGTTGCTACACCTCCTGCATTAGTGTCCAAAGGAGAATTTGAACTTGGGAAAAACTCCATGTTCGTTGGAATCACCCTTCTTCGAAATTTTACACCTGTCTCAATTTTCCCTGTTTTAAGAGGATGAATATAATCCAATGTGAAATCACCTACATGTTCATCAGAGAGCAACTTGAAGGATTCTTCTCCGACGTAATTCGGAATAGTATTCGTGAAAAAGTACCGTTCATCTTCACGGTGAAAAGTGTAGTTTAATCCAACATTCATCAACCTTCCAACTTGCTTAAATTTATGTTGATAGGTCATGTTACCAACTACCGTAGTTTTCACTTCATCCTCTAAAAAATCCCACGTTCTAATTCGCTCAGCTGATTGTCCATTAAAGAATGACTGATCTCCATTATCAATAATTGTCTCACTCCCGTACATTCCAGATATTGTGAATTGATCATTATCACTAATGAACCAATCCAAACCCAATTTTGAAGTGAGGAAATTCGTGTTTCGGTTCCTTACGGTCTGTTGATTAATCACTGTCCCATCATCATACACCCGATTGATAAAATCATTCTTATTGAGCGTCTCCGTATACAGGTTATCCAACTGTAGAAAAGCGTTCACTTTGTTCTTGCGGTAGTTCAAGGAGATTGATGGATTGACTTTTGGCGTAAATTGGTATTGATCGTGAACATCGGGTAAATTTTCTCTTTTCACCCACAGAGCTCCGAGTCCTCCTGCGATTCCGATCTTTCCATTAAATCCTTCCTTTTTCTCCTTTTTTAGAATGATGTTGATGATTCCTGCGTTGCCGTTAGCATCGAATTTGGAGGATGGATTGTTAATGATTTCGATTCGCTCGATAGACGATGCGGGTATATTATCTAACCCTGATTGACTCCCAAAACCTGTCAATGCCGATTGCTTTCCATCAATCAAAACAATGAGTTTATCGCTACCGCGCAATTGCACTTTACCATTCTGAATGGTTACTCCTGGCAGGTTTTCCATTGCCTGTAAAACGGATCCGCCGCTCTGACTAATATTGTCATCGACAGTGTAGGATTTCTTATCCATTTTGCTGTAAATCTCCTCCTTTTTCGCAGTAATGGTGACACCTCCAATGTTCTGCATCGCCTCTGAAAGTTCAAATACTCCTAAGTTCAGTGCATCGGTGCTATTCCCAACAAATATCTCCTTCGAGATAGGTGTATAGCCCATTGGATTGATTTGTAATAAATAGGTTGATGGTTGAATTTTTTCTAGCGTGAAGTGACCTAACTCGTTGCTTATTGTACCTGCAACAAATGAAGAATCGTCCACATTCTTTAAAATAACATTGACAAATGGCAATGCCACCTTACTTTCTCCGTCCAACAAGTTTCCAGAAAGATTTACAGAGGTTATTTGGGAAAAACTCAAATGAGTCTGAACCATTATTGACAAGAGTAAAAGAATTGTTTTTGCATTCATCCCTTTTATAAATTTGATTGATTGTATTTGACTCGTAGGAGATTGACTAAAAATGTATTTCAAACAGCTTAATCTTCCTGTTCATTTCCAACATTCTTCTTCTGAACAATACCATCCGCATCGATCATTATCTCCAGGGTTTCTTTGCCTTTCTTGATCTCAACTTCAAATCCTGAAAGCGTCGGTGTTTCGACCGTTTCTGCTCCTTTAATCGTGTAACCATCGTATTGATTCTCTAGTACATTTTTAATCACATCGGGTAACTCACCTATGGCAACCTCATGTTCCGTTTCTTTCCAAATTCCATCGTTTGAAAAATTCGCTGAATACTCAACGTCGTTTAATTTAAACTCTGCTTCCCATTCAGTCTCATTCTCCTTTTCCCATTTCACGGACGTGGCATTGGGAAACTTTTCATTGAAGGCTGTTTTTACAGCAGAGGGAGTACCTTGGCTACATGACACCATTCCGAATCCTAGAAATAATGCCATCGTTAAAATTGATTTTTTCATCATGTGTTATTTTTTATAGAACTAAATAACAACACGGTTCTGAAGAATTTCTGAAGCTAAAGAGATTAAGCTTTGTTTATGGTCAACTTAAACTCGTTTTCGGCTAGTTCTACTTGAATAGTTAAAGACGATACCTCGACGATTCGTTTAACGATTGATAGCCCCAAGCCCGTGGAACTTTGTGCAGCATTTCCTTTTTTGAATCGTTCGAAAAGTGCCTCTTGCTTGATGTGAGAGCTGGTTTCGTTAATCAGAGAAAACGCACCTGAACCGATGTCCAATGTACATACAGAATTGGTTGAGGCATGCTTAACTACATTGGAAAGTAAATTAACCACTAGCATATTGGCCAAAATCGGGTCGCATTCGTGAATAAATGTACCTGTATCATGTATGTTCATTGAGATTTCTCGTTCATTCAAAAGCGGAATAAATTCTTCCAACTTCGCTTCAAATAATCGATTGAAATTAACTTCCGAAAGCCCATTGAATTGGTCGTTATCCAATTTAGCCAGTAACAATAGACGATCGTTCAATTTTGAAAGCCGTTGAATGGATTGGTAACAATGATAGAGCTTCTTGTAGTTTTCTTCCGTGTGCTCGTCCTGAAGTACTTCTTCCAAATTAAGCGATATTATCGACAGCGGTGTTTGAATTTCATGAGAAGCATTTTCGGTAAATTCCTTTAGTGATCTAAAATCGCTTTGAAGTTTATTGGTCAATTTTTCCAATGAATATTTTAAATCCTGAAATTCCGTAATCTTTGAATCTTTCAGTTGAATTTCATGTTTTCCAGAGAAGGAGAAATGTTTAAGTACATCCAAATTGTGATAAAAAGGACGCCATAATTTTTTTGAGAATCGATAATTCAGCAGAAGTAAGAATGCAAAGGTTAGTAGCAAGATCGCAATCATGGTTAATCCGATTGCCAATGCGAAATCTTTATTCTCAATAATGGAATGTCGGACTTTAATCGAGTACCAATTACCATTGATTCGCTTAATCGAAGATAGTTGTCGAAACAATTCCTTTTCCTTTTCAATGGGATCATAAACAAACACATTCTTGATTTCTGATTTGCCTGCGCTCTTTTTACTAAGTTGTTTTACCTCAATAATTGGAGCCATTGAAATGAAGTTCGGATTACTTCTGAGCTGTTCTGTAATTCGTAGCTCATCCACTTTCAATTTCTCATCTACCTCGTCCGACAAAAAGTGATCCAAGGAAACGAAAAGCAGCAGACTTGCCTGTGGAAGTACAATCAGGATAATGATCGCAAAGTTTCGGTTTGTTTGGCGTATCAGTTTCATAAATCACAGTATTTGTAACCTATTCCGTGAACCGTTTTCAAATAATCTTGCCCCCCTTCTGCCAAAATCTTCTTTCGAAGGTTCTTGATGTGGGTGTATATGAAATCATAATTTTCCAAGTATTCCACTGAATCTCCCCATAAATGTTCAGCAATGGAATCTTTCGTTAACACTCGGTTTTTATTGTTTACCAAGAAAAGCAACAGGGAAAACTCTTTATTGGTAAGGGAAATGGGAGACGCAGAAACATAGGCTTGCCTTTGCTCGAGGTTAATAACAATCTCGTTAAACTTAATGACATCTTCACCTCTGAATATGCTTCTACGTACGAGTGCCTTTACGCGTGAATTAAGTTCAGATATATGAAACGGTTTTGTTAGATAGTCGTCTGCTCCCAAGTCTAGACCTTGAATTTTATCGTCAAGGGAATTTTTAGCTGATAGAATCAGAATCCCCACATTGCTCTGCGTTTTCTTTATAGTGGAAATAAGATCAATTCCACTACCATCGGGCAAGGTGATATCCAAAATCACCAAGTCGAACTGATGCGAAATGAGTTTGTCTTCGGCTTCGAAAATGTTTTCAGCACCAATGATCACTTCTCCCGATTTCACGAAGAAATCGCAAATAGCTTGTCGCAAATCCTTTTCATCCTCAACCACTAGTAGTTTCATGCAATAAAGGTATTACTTAAATCTGAAGGAATTCTGAAGTTCTGATGCAGCTTACTTTAGATTGAGTTTTGGGCATATTCAATGAGGGGATTCGAACTCAAAGAAACTTCGTCAAAACCCCTGTTTTACAGTCTTATTCGGGATGTTTGGAAGAAGTACTTAAAAGACAAAAAACCTTGAAGAACTTAACTTTTTCAAGGCTTTTGGATTAAGTGCAGAAGGAAGGGATTAACTCCGCTGCGCTGCGTGATCCCAAGTGAGGCGATGCAACCTAAAGTTCATAGAAGACATGTTGAACAAACGTGTATAGCATATATTAAGACTACTCAATAAGTAATTGAACTTATTAATTCGTCTCAATACTTAAGATCATAATGACAGGTAACTTCTGAAAGTGGGAGCATCAATGAGTGATTAGCAGCATATAGAAAATACATTTGGTTATCAATTGAATATGTAAGTTCCGCTTTCTTTTTGTAGATGTCGTATTTATATTGAAGTAACTTAGATTTTTTTATCAATAGATCAAGATTGTCGAATAACTTAATCCCTGACTTATCGAATATCGGAATTTTACCATCTTTTTGTTTAAATGCGCTTGCATTTAACTTAATCAGTTTTCTCCTCATTTCTCGCGAAAGAGAAGTAAGATCAGGTTTAAGGGTAAAGGATGATAATACTGACGTAAGGAAAACCTGATATTCTTGAGCAACAGCATCATTAATGAGAATCACGTCATTTAGGAGCAATGGGGTCTGGTTGTCAGTCAATTTTAAAATAAACATAAAATCGAATAGCTTAATGACACAAATCAATCCAAGTTCTTTAGCTGGAGAAAGTAATACAACATGCTGTTTCAAATGTGCTTTCTCGATTTGTTTGATTTTTTCTACGAGCTCCTCTGGTATTTGTGACAACGGTTCAAAAAGTTCAGTGTGCTTCTCAAATGTTGATGGACTCATTAGTATTTCTGAAAATTTGTGAGATCGTGGATCATCTAAGAATTCTGGTGCGAAGGTAGCCGCCATTTCATAACCAATTTTGACGCATCCAAAAATTAAGGGGTTATTAGGTACATTCGCCATAAAATTTAGAGGTTCGGTTGGTTCGGACTCCTCATATTCAATTCTTGCATCATCTAAATCTATATTCAGTTTTTTAGAAAGAAGTTTTTTGACATCCTCTTCGTTGGTGAAATCCTCCTTGGACATCGAATACGTTATTTTCAATTCACCATCCTTTGAAGTATGAGGATCACTAATTCTGGGAATCATTTTTGCCCTTGGTTCTCCTTTCTCGTTGAAGATAAGAACATGAGGATTACCATACTCGTCAAAATGCTTACCCTTAAATGGATTTGGAATATTACCCCTTGATTTGACTCCTTTCCTTTTTATTTGAAATTTATGCCTATAAAAACTGATTCTTGGGCTTTGCAATAAGGGTTTATCGATATTCTCCCCCATTAACTCATTACAGTCTTTACAAATGGATTTCAAAATAAACGCCCCACCCATAGCTGCTGAAATTACGTGTTCAGGTGTGAATACGTTCTTTTCTTTTCTACAAACTATACATTTTTGACCCATCAGTGTTATACTTGATTGAAATTACAACAATTCTAAAAAATACGAGACAGTTCATTAAATCAGACTTTATATCATTTCACATTGGGAATTTAGTCATGTGATGAGTCAATTTCCGCTCCAATAAAATGAGAAAATCTTCCGATAAGGCTTGACTATTGACCAAAATATGATTTACGAACTTATCAACTAATAATTCAGGAGGGAGAATTCCACCTGCAATCAGAGGAAACTTGTTACCGTCAACTGAATCAACGTATAACGCACCGTTTTGAATTAATAACTTTGATGAATATCCGTGGATGAATAGATTCCGTAAGGTGTTAATTTGTTTCAAATACTTCTCAAGGTAAGTTTGGTGCGTTACAATACATTGATAAAAATCATCATTCCTCCTGTAGCTTAACTCAACAAGATTATGCCAATACTCAACCAACAGACCCATAGGAACGCTTTGATGTGGATTCCTCGTTTTTCCGTGAACGGTTATCTTTTTCAAAAACGTTTCAATCAGTCGGACTATATTCTCATATAATGAGGCTACGGTCAGGATAAAAGTTTGAAAGTTCACATGTATCGACTCTTCATAAGAGTCTGAATCATCAAACTCAATCTTATTAGCTATGACCCGTGTAGAATAGTTGAACTCGGTCTCAATGACTTTTCTACCTCCAGAAAGTGTTTGATGGATAATAATTGATGGATCGTACTCGGAATCAAAAAATGTGTAACAAATGGTCTCCAGTGATCTCAGTTTTCTTTCTATCGCCAAAATTACAGCTTCAACATCGCGGATTTTAAGACTAGAAGGCTTGAATATATCGTGTAGATTTTGATCAAATTTTCCTTGGATTATTTTACGGTTCGTCGCATTGGTTATTACAACCCTCGAACTGGAATAATCTGTAAGTGTTTTTCTAATTACCATACCCCATTATCTTCATGAGTGTCTCTTTCAATATCTCTTTCTACTGACCCCAAAACACGTTTTAAATAGAGTATTTCCTTTTCCGTTTTAAACTCGTTTTTCTCGATAATCGAAAGAACTAGATCTCTCAAATCAAGGTCAACCTGAAAGGGTAAACCAGATGTACCAGTCTTTAGACCGACATCGACACTTGCAAAAAAGAGTTGATTGGAAATTTCTTGCTTTTGTTCTTTAGTGAAGCGTTGCTCATTAGATAAACGAAGTAATGACAACACAAAATGGATATATTCGAAGTTCTTTCTTTTAAAGAGTTTGAGCGCTTCAATGACTAGTAAGAACTTTTCGAAATTGGCAGCATAGACCTTGCTAACCTCCAAAAATATATTTTTGAACCGAGTATCGAACTCAGTATTCGGAGTAAAGGCTTCTAACAATCCAATTGCCCAATACGATTCGTCAGGCTCTAGCTTAAATGTCAAAAACCAATTCAAGGCATCCTGAAAGACGCTCATTCTAAGCTCATCATCAATTCCCCTAATTAATACACCATTGTCGCGAGATGGAATAAATTCATAACCGTTCGAATGTTTATTCTTGCGAACTATTTCTCGCCTATGAAGGAATCTTCTCTCGAAGTACTTTAACACCTCAGTAAACCCAGATTCATTAATTTTCTTAGCAATTAGTTGTTCTAAACGATAAGGTAAATTGAACTGTATTGTCTCATTGAACAACAAGTCCGAAATAAAATCATCATGGGTTGAGTCTAGTCTTTGGAGTGATAGAAACAAATAATTGAGGTGCTGGTCGTTGCATTTAGATAGAAATTTGATTATTTCTCTTTTTGCCAAATCCTGATTGACCATTAAAAGAGTCGGCAAGGCGTGAGACATACTGTAGTAGTTACTCGCGTCGGATGAATTAATAACTTGCAATAGCAAATCTATATCCTCTAATTTAAGATTAGGATTATCTCCTCCATAGTAATTGTCTAGGAAGCCAGCCCTGTAAATATTTAAGATAGTATTTCTGGACGCTGTATGATTGATAGATTGAAATTGAACCATGTATTCCCAGTATTTGAACTCACCTTCTATTGAGAACCTCAAAGCCCCCAAAAGCGATGTGAAATGAGTAAACAGTAGTTCCCTCCTCTTTTCCCAAATTGTCTCTAAGAATTCAATCATAAATGCTCGATTACGGGCTAGAACACTATTGAATTGTTGTAGATAATCTGGAAAATCATCACTTTGCTCAACTACCTGAATAATCGAAACAGCAATATCAGTAGGGCTATTCTGCCCTAAAATTTCTTGAACATCCTGATCAATCGTTTCTCTGACCTCAAAATATTTCGAATTCGGATTAAGCAAATTCATCAACTTATCTGTCAGAGAGTCATCTTCAAGTAACTTTTTGATCCTATTAATCTTGACATGATACTTTTTATCAATTCCCCACTGGACATACCAGTACAAGCTATCCTTTAATTTATGCCGTTCATTTAACTGGAGAAAGTTAGTGGAACATAAAGCTTCAATAAAGTCGAGAACTCTTGATAAGTCGCCCCCCTCAAACTTTGACTTATCCTTGACTGACAAGATTTCCCGTGGAATATCAACAATAGCCTTGTAAATACTAAGCTTCAATTCATCACTTGTCAAATTGGAATGAAACACCCTAATTAATAGATCAAGAACTGCAAACCGAAGCTCTCTTACCTCATTCGTATCTTTCACATGAATAGTCCTGATGATCAATGAGTTTGTCTTTATTGCGTCACTCACAGTTTCAGTTAATTCTAGTTTCAATAGTGATTTCAACAATCTAAAATGGAAAAGTTGGATGGCATTACCATCATCAAGATATTCTTGAATATATGTCGGTATTCTTGATTGATACTGACAATTGAATCCGTTATAGTAATCCTCAGTGCTGAAACGTGAAATATTCGTGATAAACTCGTCGTCACCTATAATAGCAAAGAACTTTTCAGAATATCGTATCGCCACTCTCCAATTGCTTTCGGAATGAAATAAGCTTCGAATAATTCCCTGAATATCCCTCACAAACGGCAAGTACGCCGAATACGACCTTTCTCCCAGGTGACTTCGAAACTTTTCATATAGTTCGTGGTCTTTATCAGAATAAATTGACAATACTTTGTCCAATGCACTTATTGAGTGCTCCTCCTGCACATTAGACAAGAAACGAGTCACATCTAGAATTTGGGATAGTTCTTTCGTGGATTGAACGGAATCGATTTGGTTTACGTACTCCTCCAGAATTGAGTTAATCACTCCTTGTATGTTAACATTTATCTGATGATATAGATAACCTAGATTGATAGCTATATTGTAGTTAAACGACTCATAATCCGATAGTTTTTTCTTTAACCACCCCCTTTGGGAAATAGCCCTAGAAAGGATGAAATCACTGTATAAATCAGGCTTAATTAGCTTCATACCTCTTCCAATAATCACCTTTTCTTTTTCGAAAAATTGAAATAGTTCAGTCACCTGTTCATTTTCAATACCTTCAAAACTGGAGATTAATTCATGGATTCGAATATCCTCAATATTAACTGGTTCAATTAAAGCGTATATATTTAAAAACTTTTTGAATTGAAACTTCCCAACTCCAAACTCGCTTTCTACCACTTTGGCTACCTTATCGAAATGTCTGAAAACATACTGGCGAAGAAAATCGTCATCCTTTATTGAGTCAATTCTCTTTGAACTTCTTACAGAATCGATTAGAGATTGTATGATAATTGGCACACCATTGGTGAGTTGTAAAAAGGAATTCTTGAATCGCTCCAATTGAAAATTTTTCAATTCTTTGGTCAGTACCGTCCATGTCTCATCTGGACTAAATTTCTCCAAGTGAATTGGCAGTATATTATTCGAATTTCTCAATGAAATAGAACTGAGGAATGAATCGAGTAATGATAAACGAATGGTAAAAATAAACTTGACCTTATTCTTCACTTGATTTGTTAACTCTAATAGACTCTCCAACGCTTGAGACTGAAATCTATCAACATCATCAAGAAGAACAACATAATCTCTCTTACCTCGTAAATTTCTCTGTACTCGAACAGGGTCAAAGTCGGTGGCTGACAAAACAAGTGGCAACCAATTGCTCTCCTTTCTTCTCAATTGGTCGAAGAATTCAACAACTAAGCGTGTTTTACCCATGCCTGCACTTCCACTTGCGCAGGCAGCTCTCAACTTTTCATCTTCAAGAAACTGATGGAGTTCAGCAACCTGATCTTGACGGTAATAAAAGGTATTCCCCATTTGGTTTACCAACTCAACATCATTGGCACGTTGATTTGAGAAATAATCCCGATACTCAATTAACTCAGAATCATAACTTTCAACATACTTACTCATCAAAACAGGGTGATGAGATAGAATTGTGGCGATTTTTGCGTCATCCCAAATGTGAACTTCAAGTTGAATGTCTAATTCAGCTAAAACCTCTTCTGAAGTCTTTAATAGTTTTCTCAGTTGCTTCGGTCCAATTTCTACATTTGTGATTAAGATAAAGTGATTTACTTCGTCGTTTATGAGTTTCTTGAGTTCAGGTTTAATCTCGATTCCTAACCTATCTATATTCTTTTGTCGTCCCGTTTCAGGAGCGCAAAATTTTGCTTGAATCCGCCACTTTCCAGAATATTTACCATACTTACCTTCAAACAAACCATCTATACCACCATCACTTCCTGGAGCATTAAATGGGACATAGTTCACACCAAGTTCGAAGTCAAAAGCGTCATTACAAAAAGCCTGAAACGACTCCCCATCGAAATTTGACCAATTTATTCTAAGCATTCCTAATCGTAAGAAGGTGACGCTCCATCAATGCTGTAAGACCAAGTTTTCATTGCACTGGGAACATGCGGAATTCTAAACGAGATATACGTTTCTTCTCCAGGTTGGAAATACTCGTAAATTACGAAACTCTGTTCGTCCAACAGCGTGTTCGTGCCAGACATAAAGGAAATAGTAATGTTCAAATCTTTGTAAGTAGCAAGAGTAGCACTGTTCTTAATTCTTCCTGAAATAGTCGCCCCATCGTTTTCATATTCAGCCTGTCTGAACACACCTCCATTTCGTACCTTTTTTTGATGTTGTTGCATGCTTAACTCTCCTCCTGAAAGATATTTGAGTGGTGAATTCTGTTCACGTTCTTCAAGGGTCATTTTCAATTCTTCATCTGATCTTGGAGAATTGTACAGGTTGCCATCTGATCGGTTGCATGAAGAGATAACGAGAAATGCAAGGGTTAAAATGAATAGTGTTTTCATCATGTGTAGTCAAGTTATTAATAGTTCTGTTTACTTAATGTGCAGTTGTGAAATGAACTTGAACAAGATAAGAAAATCACAAGATTAATTGGAAGAAGTTCAGTCGTTAATTAATTTCATTAACTTCCATTGAATTACACATATTACATTATGGAACTCAAAGAATTTTTTAATCGACTCATCGTAGCCATGTCCGCGATCATTTCAGTAAAAATATTAACAGCAATGTTAAAATTCAATCTGGTTTACTATTTGGAAACGAATCCAATGGTTAAATACAGGATTGATGTATTCTTTTACATCTTTAATGTCAGAATTTACTATCCAACCTTCTCGTTTATCCTGCCTATTTATTGCATTCTGTACTCCTTGTTCGCGCCAGATTATGACACCTTGCCAAGGTTTACAGCAGCTTACATTGCATTGGCAATTGGGTTTGTTGCCGCAATGACTTTTAGGTATTTGAAAGGACGACTTGATCCACCACAAAAACCTTAGAATCCAATCATTTCATTAATGTCTGAAGTTACAGAAACGTCTTTAAATAAGTGCGAGCAATCTTCCAAAGAATGTTCTGTAGTAAGTCTAAACGAACTTGATCGCTCAGTAATTCGACAGTTACTTTTTGTTGTATTCAATCAAACTAAATCTCCTCTTGTTCTCTGCTGGCAATGAATATTCATGCCGATTTTCGTCATGATTCCACTTTCCTTTCAGTATTTGATAGAACGAGTTTTCAACATCGCTGCTTTCCTTTTTTTGAGTTGGGGTCAAATCAAACAGATTGCAAATCGAGTGTGAGACTTTCGCCTTATCTCCCGATTCTATCTTATCAATCCATCCCTTGGACTGTAACTCAACAAATAATTCCAGTAATTCTTTTTGAGTTCCCTTCCATGTAACCTTTTTTGATTTTCCTCTATCGGTTGGTGTTATCGTATATGTTTCAGGATGTAACATTTGAAGTCTTAATTCAATGAAACGAACGTATATCTTTAGAACTAAATCACTGATTTCCTTTGTAACTCCGATACCTTCAATGATACTTATCTGTTGGACATCTGAATCTAAAACTTCCAAATATTTATTCAAATGAATCTTAAGTATTTTCTCTTCGTCGTCAATTCCAAAGAGGAAATTCGATTCTTTCGGTCACCCAAAGAGGGATTCACTACGCTGCGCTCCGTGATCCCAAGTGAGGCGTCATGCAAACAAAAGCCAATCCACCTGCGGTGGGGTAATGACTTTTTCCGTGGCGATCAACTTGAAGCAAGCTTTGATGACGCAGTGAAGGGATTCACTCCGCTGCGCTACGTGATCCCAGACGGGGAGCGATGCAAACAAAAGCCAACACCACCTGCGGTGGAGTTCTGACTTTTTCCGTGGCGATCAACTGGAAGCAAGCTTTGATAACGCAGTGAA
>JABXHO010000024.1 GCA_013373595.1 Flavobacteriales bacterium
GACCAGAAACGCTTCCAGCATATTTATTTCCGAACTGTACGGTGAGAGGAGTTGGAGAAAATGCTCCAGCAGGAATAATCGTTGTTTGTCGTTTGAAGTTGTCATCGAAGGAAATACTTCCATTCACTTGTGGTAAATAGCCCGCGAGACCTTCTTTGTTTTGAGCGTTGGCAATGGCAACCTGATTTTCGTAAATCATCAAGGTTGGACTGTTCGCAAGAGCGTAATCGATACAAGCTTTTAGCGACATACCCTCGCTTTGCGCATGTGTACTTTCTGCTGCGAATACAGAAAAGGCAACAAACACGAGGGATTTTATTGTTTCTTTCATTGTTGTTTAGTTTATTATTGGTTTTTTAGTTCTGTTTTAAGAGAACCAAAATGATCAAAAAAATAGTTACTTCTTTTTAGCTTTCCATTTTGCGAAAATCTCAGGTAATTGTTCTTCCATGAACTCCATAAAATCAACAACTTGTGCTAATTCAGCATTAAACTTAGGAGTGTCTGGAGTGCGTGCTTCTAGTATCTGGCTATAAATTTCTTTCATGCTCAAAAACTGCTTGAATCGCTTTTGGAAGTCTGACTTTTGTGTTGCGATCACGGTTTTGAAATAGCGCTTACGATCACCTGTTTTTGTGATATAAGTGATCTTTTCGAATTGCATTAAGGTGTTGAGAGCGTTACTGGTTGCACTCTTGCTAAGCTGAAGTGCTCCCCGAATTTCATCAAAGGTCAATTCGACTCTATCCGCAACCAAAAGTAAGCCCATAACTCGCGCCTGAGCAGGAGAAATACCAGAACGTTCTAGAAAAACACCCAATTTTTCAATGAGTTCTTTCTGTTTTTCTGTTAATTTTATCTCTTCCATAACGCTACAAATGTATGAAGTTTTTTTAGTTCTGCCACGCGAGAACTAAAATTTTAGATTTTTTTTGATTTCGTACATTGTTCAAAAACAGGTAGAACTACTGTTTCACTTTACGGGGGATTCAATTATTTTTGAGTTAGACTTTTAACTAACAATTCAAAATGGCCACTTTCATGCATTACTTCGCAAAAGCGTTTTTACTATTGCTTACCTTCTTTTCATTTTCATCCTTCGTAAGTACTTGTGAAACAGTAACTCGATCTGGAAATCCAATAAAAGAGCTTGGTAATCAACCGAAAGACAGCATCATTCCACTCAATACGCAGCTTGATTTCATCAAAGTAATGGCTGAAGTTTCCCGCGATTCGAATTCACTGTATGTATTCGATATCGACAATACGTTACTGATTACCAACGAAAACAAATTTGGTAGCGATTGGTGGTACGCCCAAACGAAGAAAAATCCAGCGCTGAAATTGAATGTCAGTTCTTCCTGCTTATTTGACGAATTAACGCCCTTGTTTTATTCTACACTTTCAACAATTCCCGTTTTTCCTGATCAAGCAGGGGTAATGGATTTACTTGAAGAGCCGAGCAACAAAACAATCGCCTTGACTTCACGTGGATATTCTCCCGTTGTGGCTTCGGCAACAGAACTTGAACTCACCGAAAATAATTTCGATTTCTTAGACAGCGATAGTTTAGGGTTGGAAAACGATGTGGTGATGCTGCACGGCGTTATCTATACTCGCGGACAAAACAAAGGAGTTGCGTTGCTAGAATACTTGGAGAAATATCCCTACACGAATATTTATTACTTCGACGATTCCTATTACAAAGTCGAGAACGTACAGAACGCCTTCGCGGCGGCAGGAAAGCCCGTTGCACTATACCACATGAAAATTGCTCCGAAAATTCCATACACGGAAGCAGAAATCAACTACATGAAAGCAAAACTTTGTGTATTGATCGAAGATCTTCAGTCGATGGGAGATACAGAGTGTAAATGCCAAAATCCATAACCATGATAATTGCCAACATTGAAAACGTCGATGATTTCTATTACGACGTATTCATCTCAATTTCTGCTGCATCAGTAGGGTTTGAAGTGAATGATCTCATCTCAACAGGCTTGGGGGAAACCTATTACAAACACATTCTGAATAGTGTGGAAGAAGCGACCTTTTTGGAGTTTCTGAATACCTCCAAAGATATTTTGGAATCTTCTCACAGTGAGACACAGCTGAATATTGCCATTTCCGAAAATTTGATAGCGCATGCAGGCATGAAAGAATTGCTCGATAAGGTGATCACGCTTTGGTACTTGGGAACGTGGGATGGATTTTACGTAACGACAAACGCCTATACGCAAGGTCTTGCATGGAAAGTAATGTCGGCGCATCCGCCAGGAGCGAAACAGCCTGGGTTTAAGTCGTGGAATGTGAAACCTGTTTAATTCGAAGAGATGAAAAATCAAGAAACGAAAAAGAAAGATGTCATCATTGTAGGGACAGGAATTGCAGGGGCACTTGTGGCGAAAACGTTGTCTGATCATGTCTACCATTTGAAGAAGAAAAAAATGGTGCATCGTGCATCGGTTGGAGAGAAAGATTCCATTCAAGAAATCGAAATTTTGATGCTCGAAGCAGGATTGGAAGCTGGCGTGATGCTCGATTCGGCGCGCTCCTTCGAAACGTACGAAGAATATGTTCAAACCTTCTATTCGGAAGAAGCAAAAGTGCCGAATTCACCGTATCCAAACTTGAGGCAAGCGCCTTCTCCAGATGTGTTGGATATTCGACAAATCAATCCGCCTTTTCCTGATAAAACAGGTTATCTCGTGCAATACGGACCAATGCCTTTTGCCAGTGATGCCATTCGTGTGGGAGGAGGGACAACGATGCACTGGCTCGGAACCACACCGCGCATGCTACCAAATGATTTCAGATTGAAATCGGAATACAACGTTGCGATGGATTGGCCGATCGAATACAATACATTGAAGCCTTATTATGAAATGGCGGAAAATGAAATTGGCGTGTCGGGAAATGTAGACGAACAGGAATATCCAGGCATCAAAAATATTCATCGATACTATGGAAAAGGATATAATTTCCCGATGGAGAAAGTGCCTCAAAGTTACATGGATGAGAAAATTAGTGCTGGATTAAAAGGTGCATCGGTCAAGTTGGGAAATGAAACAATCCCACTGTATTTCGTGCCGTCACCTCAAGGAAGAAACTCAACTCCTAATGCTGATTATGATCGATCTGGCGTAATTGCAGCAGAAAAAAATAAAGATGGATACCAATTGTCTTTTGCGGATTCGAACGATGCTTCGTTTCGGGTAGAAGGTGCTGTTTGGGATCCGTATCAGGGCGAACGCTGTGAAGGTAATGCTTCGTGTGTTCCGATTTGTCCGGTTCAAGCGAAGTATAATGCACTCAAAACCTTGAAAAAGGCTGTGTACAAGCGCGATTCAAAAGGTTACTTACGAAAAACAAAAAGCGTGGAAATTGAAGCGCAAAGTGTGGTCTATAAATTGTCGGTTTCAAAAGACAATCCAGAATTGATCACGAAGCTTCACCTCCGTCGATATGAGTCGGAGGACAAAACAAATTTTGAGGAAATCGTAAAGGATACATCGGATTCCATTGTTGTCCTAGCAGCGAATGCCTTCGAGAATCCAAAAATTCTACTGAATTCTCCATACACGGTAATCGAAAATGGAGTAGAAGTGAAGCGAACGGTAGCCAACCGAAGCGATCAGGTCGGAAGAAACTTGATGGATCACATGGTTATGCTCACGTGGGGACTTTTCCCAGAACCGATTTATTCATACCGAGGTCCAGGTTCAACCACCAATATTTCATCGTTCCGAGATGGTGATTTCCGATCGGATTTCTCGTCATGGATTTCTCCACTCGACAATTGGGGATGGTCGTGGCCAGCATTTTCGCCTGGTTCGGACATCGCTGAGTTTATTGGACAAGGCATGTTCGGGAAAGAATTACGCGAAGCATTGACATCACGTTTAACGCGACAAGTGCTCTTCCATTTTGAGATAGAACAATTGCCGAATGCCGATAACCGCGTAACGATCAGCAACGAATACTTGGATATAATGGGAATTCCGCGCCCAATTGTGCACTACGACATTCAAGAATACGAAAAGAAAGGAATGGAGCAGGCGAAGTTGGTGTCTGATCAAATGTTCGAAAAGCTCGGAATTGAAGATTTTACAAGTTACAAGTCGAGCGATAACAATACATTCGTTTACAATAACGTCCGCTATTCATTTAATGGCGCTGGACACATTGTTGGAACCCATCGCATGGGGCACGACGCGACCGATTCTGTTACAAATAGCTACTGCAAGGCGTGGGATCATCAAAACCTATATGTTGTTGGAGCAGGAAGTATGACCACACTCGGAACTTCGAATCCAACGTTAACCTTAGCAGCCTTAACCATTCGCTCCGTAGAATCGATGCTAAACGATTTGGACGCACAATTTAATTCAGAAAAGAAATGAGACAGAAACTTATCCATAAGAAAGAAAAAGCGACAAAACGTTTACTAAAATCGAGCGGAGCAGCTGAAATGGCTTCGAACGAAATGGACGTTTCTCTGGCAGATTTACTGTTTAATCCTCACCTCGGAAAGGAAGCGTGGATGAACGGAATCAAAGCACACAGTAAAGAACTCATTTCAACCTTGTTGAGTGAAAACTATGAACAAGAATTTGATGCATATTTGAAATCAAATTTCAGCGATCTAAACAAAAGTGCTGAAACGAAAAATGCCTTGAAAAACAGTAGTATTCTGCAGGTTGATGAACGGGCATTTTTGCAAGAGTTTCTGCAGTTGGCTGTATTAATTGAGCATTCAACGATTCCTCCATATCTCACTGCAATGTACTCCGTAAAAGAAGGCGCGAACGGAATGGCGGTAAACATCATTCGAAGTGTGGTGATCGAGGAAATGCTGCACATGATCATGGTTTGCAATGTGCTCAACGCGATCAACATCGTTCCGTCGGTGAATAAACCACAAAACTATCCGACTTATCCCATGAAATTGCCGCTAAATGTGGATTTCTATGTTGGATTGGAGAAGTTTTCATCAAACAGCATTGCGACCTTTATCGCTATTGAAAGTCCGAGTAGTCAAACAGTGAAGGCTCCTGAATTTCCTGAACCAGAAATGGAATCGACTGCCTTGTTGAAGCGAAAAACGGTTCAGGAATCTGATGGACTGTGGACGTCGAATAATTTGAATGAGTTCCTAACGAAAAACGTAAGTACGATCGGAGAATTCTACGATGTATTGTTCTTCTTCCTAGTGATTTTCCAATGCCTTGAATATTACCGCGAAAATGGCAAGTTGCCGACCTCATTTGAGGAAATCAATACAGGTGGACTTTTCACCGGAGATCCGAAACTTCAGCTTGGAAGCGAGCATTATTACGGTAGTGGAGGAAAACTCTACAAAGTAGAAGATTTGCGTGGTGTAATGCAGGTTTTTGAAGAAATCAAAGGTCAGGGTGAAGGAGTGGACGATTCCATTTTTGATGTAGACCGATCTCAGTTCGAAGAGGGAGCAGAATTGGCGCACTATTTCCGATTTAAAGAAATTTTTCACGAGCGTTTTTATGTAGAAGGAAACTACGAAGCATTCACGGATGAAAATGGTCGCATGCCTGTGATCACACCTCCAACAGGCATCGAAATGAAAGTCGATTGGGACGCTGTTTACCCAATGAAAGCGAATGTAAAAATGGCCGATTACGCATCAAATCCGTTGCTCTATGCGCAAGGAAAAGCATTCAATCAGACCTACAAGAAATTGTTAGATGCCATTCAAGCAGCAGTTGAAGGAAAGCAAGAAGTATTGGCAGAATCGGTGATGTACATGTACGCACTCAAAGAACAGGCAATTGAGTTGATGCGTCAACCGTTAACGGCGCAAGAAAATGCGGGGCCAACATTTGAGTATCCAACGAACTGAAAACAGAACAGGCCTTTTCTGATGAGGTGGTTCCAAAGTGCATAAGAAATTGATGTTTTGGAACCATCCTAGGGTTGAATGAGTAATGGAGAAATCAATCCAACTTTTTCCTGAAACGTAATTCCTTTACGTACCATCGTGCTATATTGTGAACGATAACCCACTGAAGGAGTGCCAACATGGAAAATTTCCAATCGAAAATAACTGAAATTAAGGACGAAGCCGGACGATTGTACCGATTGAAACTAAGCGACGACTTGCTGTTCACCGAAGCGAATAATGTTTCAAAAAATAAGCTCGATGAATTGCTTCAAACGTATGCTGGAAGCAAAGGGAAGCCTGTCAATTTCATGCGTGAACGAATCATCCGAATGTTGCTTGAAGGAAAGCGTGTGACCAAAGAAATGCTCGATACCATGATTGAGCAAGATCACAATGCAGCCGACAAAAATAGCTTTCAAGCTTGGGGATATTTCTCGATTTTATTTCCGATTGTTAGTAAAGATTTATCCTTCAATGTAAAGGAGTTTATGCGCGATTTCGGACAGGAATTGATCACTAAATTAGATCTCAAAGAGCATGTAGCAAAACCCTTCGTTGTTGACTTTAAAGGACCGCGAAATTTCGGTTCTGACAATGTATGGATGGCAATTTACAACAAATCGAACCCCAAACACACCACCGCCATTCAGTTCTTCATTCAAATCGATTACCGCGGATTGATTGTTCATCTTTATGATCGTTTAAAAGATCACTTCATCAGCTCTCGAAAAATTGAGATTGACTTGGAAATGGAAAAACAAGTGGAAATCTTTGGGAAAATTGTAAAGGATAAGGTGATTGCAGATCGAAATGAGGAGAGTGAGGGAAGATACCGTGAGTTGGGGGTGAAAACGAATAAGATTTTTAAGATCTCTCATGGAACGGAATTTTTTCAAACAGCTGAGGAAATTCAATATTGTATCGATCAGAACATTGTGGTGGTGCACGAAGCAACACGGTCAAAAGGAAAACCAGCGACAACTCAATATGAGAATTTTCAGAAGGCAAAGGCAGGTGACTTGTTCTATTTATGCTGGGGAAATTCTCGGTTTCTCTTGATCGGTCAATTTGCCGACGATAAAATAGAAGATTACAAGTACACAACAGATACAGGGTGGAAAAAACGAAAATATCGCTTCTTGTATGATGCGGTGTCGGACCAGTCGTTTGCGGGATCATCGAAGTGGTGGACACCTAACAATCCTTCAACTTGCATTCAAATTCCAAAGAATGAATATGAACTTGCCAACGATCTCATTTTTCGGCATTACTTCATGGTTGAACTAAAAACCGATTTCGATACCGAACTTCTCCTGCCAAAACTCGGTGCAGCATCGCGCCAAAAAATTTCCATCGATGAATACGTTGAGCCGAAATTGGAAGTCAATTTGATAGCCAGAGAACTAACAGGCATTATCGATAATCTCGATAAGAACAAGGGACAAATGATCGGCATTTTTGGAAGCTGGGGAAGAGGGAAAACCTTTTTGTACGGGCAAATGCGTGATTACATCAAGGGCAACAAAGAGCTTCACTTCGATTACGAACATTTTACCTTCAACGCGTGGAAATACCAAGAAACGGAAACCGTTTGGGCCCATTTATACGACTCTTTACTGGAAGGATATATGGGAAATGCCAATCGATTCGGTCGTTTTTGGAAAACCATTCGACTCAATATTGCACGAAAAGGTTGGTGGCCACTTTTTGGAAGCGTTGGTAGTTTATTGGTGACAATTTGCCTTACGTATTTCGTTTCCACTTCCTTGAAACTTGAAATTGCTCAATGGCTCGTCGGTATTTTTGGAAGCGTTATCGGCGTGGTACAGGCCATTTACATTTATTGGCGATTCTATCAACCGCTTAAATCGACTTTGCTATTGTATATTTCGCAGCACAACTACCAGGAAGTGTTGGGATTGCAATCGAGTATTCAACAAGAATTGACTGTATTGGTGAAGTTGTGGCTCAAGAATCATGAAGCGAACAAAGAGCGTAAACGTCTTTTACTTTTCGTGGACGATCTCGATCGTTGTCAAGAAGAAAAAATCATTAGCGTACTTGATGCCTTGCGCGTGATGCTCGATAATCCAGAGTTAGTGGAATGCATCATTGTTCTTGTGGCGGTGGATGAGCAATTACTGAATCGAGCCATTCATTTCAAGTACCGAAACTTCAAATTGAACGATCAACCCTACGCCAAAAATCTCGTGGAAGAATACATGGACAAATTGTTCATTGCCGGCATAAAATTGCCGAAGCTCAATCCAGTGGAACAAGGTGTGATCCTTCGCAATTATGCGATCAATAATGAAATTTTGGAACGTGTGACATCGAAGGAAACGGATGAGACAACGACCGTTGTGGAGCCAATTTCCGCAGCAGAAGAAACGACGGAGGAGTTAATTTTCCCAGAAGCAAATCCACGCGAGTACATCGAATCGCAATCTGAGTATTTTCTCCTCGAAAAAGAAATGGAATGGCTCAACACATACGCTGATAAACTAAGTCCAAGCGTGACACCACGCCAATTGCGGATTTACATGTATCGTTACTTGCTCGCGAAAAATATCGCTTCCGATTATTTGTGGCAGCGCACGGGGGAAAGTCAACTTTCCGATGACTATTGTGAGTTTTTAGCCGAGGCAATTGCACGAAGGTCGAATCAATCGGGCTTTTTTGGTTTCCAAGGAGATTATCATTTCGACAAGGTACAAAACCCAACCTTAAAAGCATTTACGGGCAAATTAGTAGAGATCGTTGTGCCGTATTAGCGTTTAGTTCGTCCTCAAAACCGTATGAAGCGATGTCCTTTTAGAATTTATTAATGCATGAGTGTATGCTTCAATGCCCGAAGTATTCCTGATCAACAACAACGAACCTAAAACAATAACTTCGAAGTATAAAGTATGGCGAATCAAAAAAATGCTTCGATCCAATCGAAGCATTTGTCAGAATTCTTGTGGAGTTTCCGGATTAGTTTTCCAATCCCATATGGTTGTCCAGCGTTGTTCCAGAAATTACAAATTTGAGGTCATCTCCGTTCGGATCGTATTGGAACATTTGTCCAAATGTATTGTCTTTTCCAGCTTCGACCCACGCTTTCATCTGAACCATTTCTCCAGCCTCCAACGAAGGGATTTTTTTCTTCAAATCCATGGTCCGCGTCTGTCCCAAGGGAAAGTTGTCATGATTGGGAACATCTCCCTGTTTATGTCCCTCATCGTTGTAGTAGATACAGTGGATGTCACACACAAATCCTCCTTGATTTGTCAATGTAAACGACTTTACTTTTCTAAGTCCCATAGTAATTGTTTTTATGTTAGACTTTAAAATTCTGAGAATGGCAGTGCGTTTTCAAGAGTGATTACACGTGATTTTAGAGAATAGGTGAATGTACGTGGAGGGAATACATAACTATTTCTTTGGTGTTTGTTTTATTAAGGGATGTCCACTTTCTTCAAAGATTTATTAAGGCAGGATTACTTGCTTTAAAGTTCAGAATGTGAGCTTATCAACTAACCAAATGCAATTTAGAATAAGAAGAAAGATAGACAGAAGAGGATGGCGAATCCTAGCATAAACAGGGAGTTCATCCCCACTTCTTTCCACGAGTTTGTATAGTTCCCTGTCTCTTTGTCCTTGTTCATTATTGGTAATCCAAGGAGGAAAATAGCGAAACCAAGAAAAAGCAATTTATCAAACCACGAAGCATTCTGATGAAAAAGGACGTAGTATTCATTTTGAATCGATTCGAAAGGGTAGAAAATAGGGAAGATACTCGTCACGATGAGCGTCAGAATGATGATGTTTAGTATTCGACACAGGAATTTTATCCAAGCTTTTTGTTCAGTGTATCCCTTCTCACTCAACAAGTACGAAACATTGATATTCACTAAATTACACATATTCAAGACGAAAATCTCTCCTGGGATGGGTTTCTTCTCGCTGATTTTGGGGTGGGTAAATGCAGAATTGTGATTTTTAACTTCCTTCAACGTATATCGACTTGCATCCATGAGGTAGAGGTTGTCCAGTTTAGAAGGATCGCTCGGAAGTAAGTCGTAATCAACGACGTAACCAGAGTAAAATTCATTCTCTCCGCCATTGCTAATTAAAACATCTACTTTTGATAACTCAACAATTTTTTTCTTACCGTTTTCGCTCGCTTTCCCTAAAATGTTAGCGGCACTTTTGAACTTTTTGAATTCGAAAATTTCTCCACTAAATATATAGTACCACTGATTTTTAAAGCGTAACATTTTGATGTGTTTATCCAAGCTCCATGCTCGAATCAACCTGGAAAAAATAATACCACTCAAAAACGAAAGTCCATAAACAATAAGTAGGTAATAGCCAAAATGCACGGGATTTTCAATGAGCATTTGAGCTTCTTCGTTTTCAGCAATTTTCTGGTTGTTTACCGTCTCAAAAAAGGATAATACATGTATACTATCCACAGAAATCCAACCCAATTTCTTTCCGATCAAAAAACTTAGAATTTCGATAATGGATCCCGGAATAATCCCGAAAAGGAGCTGTTTGGTAATATTGTCCTTCGGATTAAATTGTTTACTAAACTCGCCAAAATAGTAGCTTCTCAGAAATAGAAATCCTGGAATTACGATAGTAAAAAACAAGACAAGAAACCCTGTAGTAAGGCTCATAGTGGTTAATATGGTTAGTAGATAATGATTAGTTCAGGTCAACAACAGGATTTTCCCAAATGCCTGTTTCTCGTTGTTTGCGTGCAGAGGCTTCAAAAGCTGCGTCAATCTTCCGCTTTTTGTCAGGATCATTGATCGCTTTCAAACCTTTGTCCGAGATAATGTCCGTTTTGGAATCAGAGAAGATATCAGCCACAACTTTTACAATGGCAACGGTAAGTACCGCACCAACGAGTGCACCCCAAAAATCATTATTTGTATTTGATTTGCTCATTTACGTAAAGATACGAAAGTAATCATTGTTTATTGACGAATCGTTGTTAAAATTATATAAGTGCTTGTTTTTGAGTGTAAATTGATTCGATGGTAGAACGCATTCAAGCGAATTTGTTACGTAAAAGCATGAAGCAACGCCCATTTTTTCAAAGTTTTATTAAAGTAGGGGTAGTTACTTTGAAGTATAAAGTAATTGGAGTTAACAACAAAATGCTGAATCACATAACTGTTTTATTTCTGAGCTTAAAACGTATACTCGACTTTCTTCATTTCCAATGGCTTGATTTTAATAGTTATAAATTTTAGATTTAGCTTCTAATACTCCGCAACCATGATCAAACTACTGCTATCATCCGCTCTTTTTGTCGTAGTGTCGGCATCAAGTAATTCAACCAAAGTCTATATCTGCGATTCTGAGAATTCCGTGGCGTATCATTATACGAAGAATTGCCGTGGCATTAAACCATGCACGCACGATGTGCTGGAGGTAACTGTCGTCAAAGCGAAAGAGAAAGGCTTGCGATTGTGTGGTTGGGAGGATTGAAAAATATAGTCAAGCATGAAACAAGTTGTTTATATCATTGGCTTAATTGCCATAGCTGCAATTTGGGGAATTGTGATTAAGTTTTGAGTTTGGTAGGTTCCAGTGAATTGATCATTCTACCCTGTGTTTTGTTATCGGAATTACTGTTCACCTCATCCACCAATTTTTGGAAATCGAGTTTTTTTCGCTTACTTCCTTGAATGCTTTTTCTTTTCCCGATCCGACTGGAAAACCATGCGTGCTTGGCGAAATCATTAGTGCAATAAATTACCTGTTTCGGACTTCAAGAACAATTCGACGTGCTCAACTCTTACGTATTCCGAGTATCCAACCTTCAGCAAGCGTAAGCGATCAGAAAATCGAATCTTCAGAAAATCTATTCAATAATCTCCTTCACTCTTCCAACCTTGCCATCATCCAACATCACCTTAATCCCATGAGGATGAAACTTCGAGTTCGTCAAAATGCGTTTCACAAAGCCATGCGTTAATGCACCCGACTGCTGGTCTTTCTTCAATACTACTTCAACCTCCAATCCAATCTCGATATTTTCGCGTTTTCTTCCGTCCATAAGCTAAAAGTAACGATCCCTAGTGATATCCTGAAATTCAGGCATCAAACATTTTAGTGCGGATTGAATTATTCCCATACTAGGCGCATCCTTACTGGACGCGGAGCATCCTTTTTCGGAGAAGTAATCGGCTTGTTAAGCTAAGATCGCGCGTATAATCCTCAAATGGTGTTCGGTGTGCATTTCCAAGAAACGAATGGAATCATTCAGGGCGAGGTTTCCAAAAATAGGATGCTTGAAGTAGGCTTTGGGTTCGAGTTGAGATAGGGAAGGGACGTTCTTTGTCGAAGTTTCTAAGTGAGCGTTCAACTCTTCCTGAGAATAAACTTCTGTCTTTGGGCGAACCGATTTCGGAGCTCTAGCTTTTCCTCTGGGGAACTTCCCGAGCAAATAAATAATGATCTTTTTTAGGTTGAAAGGCGCTTTGAATGTAGAAGGATCTGATTTTGAAAGCGATTCGATCACTCCATCAATAACCAATAATGAATGTTCGATATGCCATCCAACATTGGCTGCAGAAACACGTTCGTTCGAGATCTCAAAATGTTGAACATGATCTTTTAGTTCGTGAAGTTGGCGGGTTAATTGCTCTAGTGATCGTTGACTCATGAAATTGAATTTGCTGACAAAGGTAAAATAAGTATTTCAAGGAGATGAAAAAAGAAAAGGCGCTCCAGAATTGAAGCGCCTTTCATCGTAATTATTTTACTTTTTAGTGTGTTACAGATAATCTTTCTGTTACAACGTTTCCGTCTACTACGATGTTTACGAAGTAAACTCCGTTAGCCAAAGCAGAAGCATCGAATGTAGCGTATTGACTTCCTACGTTCATTGAAGCAGAAGAATTCATTACTGTATTTCCCATTGCATCTGTCAATGTGATTTCAACATCAGAAGCATTCTCCAATGTGAATGATACATGTACAATGTCATTTGCTGGGTTCGGATACAACTTCATTTCGATTGCATTTTCAATCTCATTAATACCGATGTTACCACCAGTAATTGCTGTTTTGTATGCATTCAAAATCTCTCCGTTGTCCGCGTTTACAATCATCACAACTGCATGTGCTTTGTTGAGATCGTTCACAACATTTGCAGGAATAGGGTCGAATGTGTGCGAGTGAACTCCTAATGGAACTGATCCAGAAGGTAAACTTCCAGCATCTCCAAGAATGTCATCATCCGAAAGGTAACGCGCTACGTGATCGTATCCGCCAAAATCAGCAGGGTTAACAGAGCTTCCAGCAGTAGAGAAATCAAATCCTCCATTTACTCCAGAAGGGAACTGCATTGTTCCTGCAGGTTCACCAGAATAATAGTTCTCTTGTCCCCAGTCTGAACCTGTTCCCATTACGTCATCTTCAACGATCACACATGAGAAACGGTAGTTTCCTGAAACGCTTCCATACCATTCTGATTCTCCAGAAACAGTAATGTTACCCGCTGCAGGATCGTATACTGCTGAAAGGTTTTTCACGTCACATGGAACAGTTGCTCCAACACGTTCGTTGTGCATATATAAGAAGTTCGAAGCAGAAGGGTTTCCTTCTAACACGCGATCAACACCTCCACCAGGATATCCACCAGGAATGTAAGTATTGATGCCACTATCGTATGCAGCAATCGTCATTGGATCACCATTGTGAATAGCAATTCCGATAAATTCAGAAACGGACTCCATGTTTGCTAATCCCACAGCACCACGAGGACACCATCCACACCATGTACCTGTTTTTTCTTCACCCACTACATATTTTGTAGGGATCTGCGTCAAAGCAACAGTACTCACTTGAATGTCATTGTTTGTCAAATCAGCATCGCCAGTAATAGTCGCGTTCAAATCAATTGTGTAAGAAGATCCTGCCACAGAGTTCAATTGCGTTGGACTTGTAAACTGGTATGTTTGGTTTGGCTGAATGTTTAAACCAGTGATATTATCTTGATTTGGACCTGAACCATCATCCCATGTTACTGATAAAGCAGTAATTGGATCTGATCCGAGGTTCTTCACCGTTCCCATGATGTCAATTCCTCCTGTTCCGATGTAAGAAAGAATATCAAATGACATCAATTCCACTTCATTTTGCGGCTGTGAACCGTAGATGAATCGGTAATAGAAATCGTCTGCACTCGTAAAATCTGTTCCCGCTGTTGCATCAACTGATGGTGAAGCTGGATCAGAAATCGCTGTTGTACCATCAATTTGAATTCCAACACTCAACGCTCCAGTTCCTGATGTGTTTCGTTGATCAACGATGTAGATATCGTTGGTTCCTTCTTCTAAAACAATCGACCAGTAAGACCATGAGATTGATCCGTTTGTACATGAAGAAAAGTGAATCCATTCTTGCTGGCTTCCAGCAGATCCAAATGTTTTTGTAGAAACGTTGTCGTTTGAACCTGTAGCTTCTAACCCCCAAACACAAACAGAGTTGTCCGGAATGCTAGCACTTGGTAAGGCTGAAGGAGTTGAACCTGGCACAGCCGTAGCACCTGTCGAAAACGTTAAGACTCCAGTTGACGAAACTTTATAGCTTGTTACGGGTGTTCCATTAAATTCGAATGTAAATGGAATTGTTTGATCCGCTGACCAAGTTGGTGTTCCTACAGATGGCCCAAGAATTGAATTCCATCCTGCTACTTGTCCACCTCCAGCAGGGTACGCAGGGTCCTGGTTAAGACCTCCTGGAGTGTTTCCACTATCGGTCAGGTAATAATATTGCCCAAATGCAAGATTTCCTAACAAAGTAAGACCTGCCAAAAGGGAGAGTCGAGTTGCTTTCATATTTAATTTAGTTTATTAGATAATACCTCAAGATTAAGAATGTTTTACGGATATTCAACACCTATTATATATGTTTACGTGGAAGGCAAAGGTGATGGGGAGTGTACACTTGGTTTTCTAAAAAAGAATCAAGGACTGGACTTATTCTGTCGGACTTGTATCATTTGAAGTGATTGAAACAACCGTAAACACTAATGGTTCAGTTGCTTTTGGCGGTTCGCCGCCTCAAAGGAGGGATGGTTCTATCAATGTTTTATTTTAACAATTTGATAAGGGAGAGTGATTATTTTAAAAAACAGGGAGAGTGATTATTTGAAACCTATTTTCAATTATGGATTCAAAGAAAGTGAATGTTTGAGTAGAAAACACCTTTGATTTGGGAGGTAATAAACTAGTAATCAGTAAGTAGTGTTGAAAGGGAAGGTTTGAGTACATTTGCCTTCATCTATGGATTTTATACAAAGTACTTTTCTTTATTGGTCTTTCATTACAGGTGTAATCGTTGTTTGTCTTTGGTTAATGTATGGCGTTTATCGTAGTTACGAGCGAAAGAATAGAATTCAAGCTTGGTTAACTTGGTTCCTTTTGGGAGGGTTCATTACGTTCGTTCTATTCGTGAACGATCTTATTCCTGGTTCGAATGCTTATTACGATTATCGTTACACAAAATCCATTTTGGGTGAGGGAATTCTTCTAGACGAAATCTACGAGTACGAATCTTACGTTGAGCCATTGTTGGGAGATGGATACTCTCTTTACGTGTATGGTATTAGTGAGGAGAATGGTGATTATTTTGCTCATCCCGACTCAACCTTTTTCGATTTTCCTTTTGGAGAGCGTGCCAATGGGGAGCAGGTGAAAAACTGGAGAGGTACTCGATCCATGAAAGAAGATAGTATTTATCTGAGTTTCGCTTTGGGTGAAGAAAATCACTATTTGCCTGTGCGTAAAACAAAATTGTCCAGTGTCCAAAAGTTGATTGGGGCATTGCTAAATGAAGAAGGGAATTATTTTGCTTACAATGCAAGAGAGCACAGTGAGAATTTTGTGTCAGATATCACTCTATATGTAATTTCGCCAAAAAATAGATGGCTCATTGCGATTTATAGCAATACGTGATATTCGCTACGGTTTGTACCATTTTCCCAAGTACCTTTTGTTACCCATCATTCGTTTTAATTCTAGTACCTTCGTAGTACGAATCATTCAACTCATCACATGGCGAACTTTTTAGATTTAGAAGTTGATCAGCGTTTTACGGATAGTTTACCGGCAGATTACCTCACCGTAAACATGCCACGACAGGTGTTAGAAGCCTGTTTTTCATGGGTGGAAACGAAAGTTCCATCGAATCCTTCCTTGGTGCACCGCTCTTCGGAATTTATGAAAGAGTTGAAGCTGGAAGTGGAAGATGAAGAGGCATTCCTCAAGGTTGTGAGTGGAGCCGTTCCGTATCCTGGTGCAAAGGCATACGCGATGTGCTACGGAGGACATCAGTTCGGTCATTGGGCAGGACAGTTGGGAGATGGAAGAGCGATCAATATCGCCGAACTCAACATTGGTTCATCGAATTGGAAATTTCAACTGAAAGGAGCAGGGCCAACACCGTATTCGCGTCGAGCGGATGGATTGGCAGTATTGCGTTCGTCTATTCGGGAATATTTGTGCAGCGAAGCAATGCATCACTTGGGTGTTCCGACAACGCGCGCACTTTCATTGGTCACAACAGGAGATCTAGTTCCACGCGACATCATGTACAGTGGAGATGTTCAAGACGAACCGGGAGCCATCGTGTGTCGTGTTTCTCCCAGTTTTGTTCGATTTGGAGGTTTCGAAATCTTTACCTCCAGACAAGATGTCGAGAATTTAACGAAGTTAACCAATCACGTCATCAAGGAACATTATCCGCATTTAGGCGAGCCATCAAAGGAAACCTACGTGAAATTCTTTGCTGAGGTAGTGGACCGAACAAAGAAAATGATCGTGCATTGGCAGCGCGTAGGATTTGTTCACGGTGTAATGAATACAGACAATATGTCCATCCTCGGACTTACCATCGATTACGGTCCGTACGGATGGTTGGAAGATTACAATCCTGGATGGACGCCAAATACAACGGATGCTCAACACAAGCGCTATCGATTTGGAAGTCAGGCTTCAATTGCTCTATGGAACTTGGTTCAATTAGCAAATGCATTGTTTCCGCTCATCGAAGAAGCGAAGCCGCTTGAAGATATTCTCGAGAACTACAAAAAGGAGTATTTGGCAGAATACTTTGAGATGATGTGTGCGAAAATTGGTTTGGCGGAACGATCAAATTTGGATGCACAATTGATCGATGAATTGAAAGAACTCCTCGAAAGTTCGTCCATTGATATGACGATCTTTTTCAGAAATCTCAGCCAGTTTGAAGAACCCAATACCTTTTTGGATGTTGTGCGAGAAGCGAGCTATTTGGAAGATGAGAAGTTCGATAACTTTGTTGATTCTTGGTCATCGTGGCTGCATGATTACGCAGTTCGACTTGGTCAAGAAAAACGAAGTAGGGAAGAGCGTATCAAAGCAATGAACGCTGTGAATCCGAAATATGTACTGCGCAATTACATGGCTCAATTGGCCATTGATGCTGCTGAACACGAGGATTACAGTCTCGTGGATGAGTTGTATCAATTACTCCTGAAACCGTATGATGAGCAGCCAGAAATGGAGAAATGGTTTGCGAAACGTCCAGATTGGGCATTAAATAAAGTTGGTTGCTCGATGTTGTCGTGTAGTTCGTAAAAAAGCCCGCAGACAAAATGCCTACGAGCCTTCCTGTGATTTGTGATTTAGGCAAAAACTAGTTTGTTTTCACAACTTTCATGGTCTCTTTTCCAATGCGGATGATGTACATACCTGCTTCCCAATCAGAGGTATCAACGGTTGAATTGATTCCTGTGATAAGCTCAGAATAAACCATTTGTCCCATTGAATTGATAACGAGTACTTGCGTTTCTTCGTCACTGGAGCGCTCAATGGTCAAGTGCGTTCCAGAACTGAATGGATTCGGGTACACTTTCGTAGAAACTACTTCGTCGATTTCTTCATCATCTAATGTTCCTCCAAATTCAAACGCACCGAGATCGATGGTTGTGTTCTGTACACGAAGTGTTCCATCCAAATCGATGTCTACTACTTCTGTTGTGTTTCCGTCGGCATCCAAATCAAAAGCATCAACGTGCATCAAACTATTGATTCCATTATCAATGGCAGGCGATCCAGCGCTTAATCGTAAGTCACCGGTCGCTGCATTGATGTACATGGGATCAGTAGTGGTGATGTTGGTTCCTGTTCCATATCCTCCGCGAACGATACAGTTATTCACGATGTATGGAGTTCCCACAACATTTTGAATTTCAAGACCGCCACCTGGATTCCAAAGAATACAATTTTCAATAGTTGATGTGCGTGTCCCAGAATATCCGTTGTAAAATTTACCTTGAGACCCAACGTTGTTTCCAAATGAACAGTTCGTGATCGTTGCTTCAGCATCACGCAGTAACATAATCGCTCCGAGTTGAGCGCTGTTGTTCCATACTTTGCAGTTGTACACGGTCGGTTGACAGTTGGCTCCGCCATTGTATGCATAGAACGCCCATGCACCTCCGTTCAGACCAGAATTCCCATTGAATTCGCAATTGGCAATGGTTGGAGTATGTGTTCCGCCATAAGTATTCACAATGATTCCTGCAGCTACACTTCCCGAGTTATTCTCGATTTTACAGTGAAGTACGGCAGGAGATGCTGTTCCAACCGAATGACTAATGGCCATTCCTCCTCCATTGCTCGCATTGTTGTTGGTTATTTTACAATTACGGATAATCGGAGAAGAAGAGATTAAAAATCCACCTCCAATTCCTGTAGCGGCTTGCCATCCGTTTGAGTTTCCTCCGCGTACGGTAAATCCATCCATTTGACTCACGTTGGTACAGTTTGCGTATTCTACAACTGTGTAACAGTTATCACCATTGGTTCCGAGAGCACCAATGTTTCCATCCAAAATCGTTTCGTATGCAACCCAGTCGCGTTGTGATTCGTGTGTTTCAAACCCCTGGAATCCACCTTGGATCACTACGTCAAAATCAACGTAGAAAACATTGTTTCGATCGTTTGGATTAGATCCGTTGCCTGTCTTTGTTTTGCTTGGTTTGTACGTTCCTTCTGCTACCCAGATCGTGTCAACCATACAGGTGCGCGCTAGATCAATCGCATCTTGAAGACTGTTGAAAGCGTTCGCCCAATCCAAACCTGTATTCGCTCCGTTCGCATCGATATCTACGAAAAGTTTCACAGGACATGGATCGTTTTCATAGGCTCCCATGTCTGGAAATGCTCCCACAATTCGAGCATTTCCATTTAGATCAAGAGTCAACGTAGTGAAGGCAGCCGATCCCGCATCTATGGCAGGAGAGAGCGATTGCAAAGTAAGGTCATCATTCAGAGGATCGGTGTAGAGAGGAGAAGCAACGACGCAATTTCCAGCATTCGTGAACGACCATAAGTTCGACCAGCCGTTTTCATGCATGGTATTTTGTCCAGAGAAGCTTGCGCCAGGCGTAATGTACAATCCAATGCCATTCTGTCCATGAGATACGGAGTTATAGATTTCTCCTGCACATGTTCCTCCGTTTTGCGAGTAGAACGCGATAATGGTTCCAACATTTCCTGATTGGTTTTTTGAGAAACTACAGTGTTCAAATCGTGGTTCTGTTGTTCCTTGATTACTTTTGAAGTACAAACCACCACCGTCGTTATTCGCGTAGTTTCTTGAAAAAATGGTGTTGATGAACTCCGGTTGACATAGTCCAATGGTTCCATCAGCATAAACGGCACCACCATCATCCGAGGTGTTTTGAATGAACTTACAATAGTGGATTTGTGGATTACATGTTCCAGCTAAACCGTCAAGCATGATTGCTCCTCCGCGTAAGGCAGAAGCATTCGATCTAAATGTCGAATTGAGAATACTTGGGGATGAAGTTTGACCTTGTGTTCCATTACATTTTATCGCACCTCCGCTTGTGCCACTTTGGTTTTGTTCGAAAGTACAATTGTCAATCAGTGGACTGCTCACATGACACCAAATAGCACCTCCATTATTCGTACAAAGGTTGGCGTTAAACGTACAGTTAATTACTTGTGGAGAAATAAAAGTGGTTGAGAACGTTGCAATGGCAAGTGCTCCACCGTCTCCATCAGACTTATTTCCTGTGAATGCGCAATTTGTAATGATTGCTTCACCGTCGCCAAATCCACCTTCAATGAAAACCGCTCCTCCAGCATTGTACACTTCGTTCAATGTGAAAGATGAATTGGAAATCGTCGGTTTTGAAACGCCGCTATTCTCTGCATAGTTGTAGATGGCTCCACCTTGACCAGAATAGTTTTCCATGAACTTACACTGTGAAATGGTTGGTGAGGAAATCCCGCTTTCTCCATTGTTGTAAATAGCGCCACCTTGTTCACTAATATTCTTCAAGAAAATACAATTCGTGAAGCTTGGAGATGCATTTCCGCCGCTATTTCCATGGTTGATAACCGCACCACCTTGTCCAGCACCGTTGTTATTAAAGTAGCAGTTCACGAAGTTCGGATTTGAACTGTTTCCAGCTCCCGATCCATCGTTGTACCAAGCTGCTCCCGCCAGTGTGTTCATTTCGGCGAGACCTTTTTCTATGGTGATACAATCGATGATGGTCGCTGTAGATAAAAATTCGGAGTAGCAAACGTTGTATGCGTTATCAGAAGGGTCGTTCGCTACTCCGATATCACCACTAAAAACCGTGGCGTTGTTGGTGTCACATATTTGAACACCTCCGACAAATCCCCCGTGGACTTCGACGTCAACATCAAAGAAGAAGGTTTTTGATCGAGAATCGGCCGGAGAGGCATTTCCTGTTTTGTCTTTGGAAGGATAGTAAACTCCAACTCCAACATTAATGATATCTCCCGCGAGGGCAACGTCCAACGCCGACTGAAAATCGGTATAGGCATCTGTCCAGGAAGAACCGTTGTTGGAACCTGTTGCTGAGACATCCACGTAGATGGTTGTTTGCGCCAAGCTTGAGAAGGCTCCCAGCAGAACGAGGATTAATACTAAGGGTAAACTGTTTCGTTTCATCTGTAAATTTTTCTGTTTACAGGTTAGTGACATGCAATGTGAAAGACCTAACCACTTTCAGAAAAAAAGATGAAATCTTTATTTCTAGTTGTCTGCTTTGATGTACTTTTAACCTCAATTCGACAAAGAATCAGATACAAGCATGAAGCAAGCACTTATTGACCACTACGGATATATTTTTGAAGATGAATTGATTGATGAGATCGTAAAAGTTGGTAGAGTTTCCAAAATTTATCAAGGAGATACGGTAATCGAATATGGTCAATCAGTTCGTTATATGCCTTTGTTGTTGGATGGTGCGATTAAAATTATGCGTCAGGATTCTGATGGCGAAGAATTACTGTTGTATTTCCTCGAATCGGGCGATACGTGTTCAATGACGATGACGTGCTGCATGGGGAACTCTAAAAGTGAGATTCGTGCTGTAGCCGAAAAAGACAGTACACTCGTTATGATTCCCGTTGAACACATGGCGAGCTGGATGCAAAAATATCCAGGTTGGATGTCGTTCGTATTTGATAGTTATTCCAATCGTTTTTCGGAAATGTTGGAAGCCATCGATAGCTTGGCGTTTAGCAATATGCACGACCGCGTATATCGTTATCTGAAAGATAAGGTCATGGTTACGAAAAGTACCGAATTAGATGTTACGCATCAACAAATAGCGAATGACTTGCATTCTTCGCGCGTGGTGATTTCACGTTTGCTAAAAAGTTTGGAGAAGGAAGGGAAAATCCAAATATCTAGGAATAAATTGGTGGTGTTGGAATTTTAGAATGTAATGAATTTCATGAACCGCTATCTTTTTTTACTGCTGATTCTATTTTTATCATTCTCAGGACTGGCGCAGGAAATTGATTCGGTTCGAACGGACTCGTTACTATCTTATGCGGAACTGCCTCAATCAAAAATTACTAGAGCAGAACTCGTCCAGTTAGCTCCTTTGTGTAGCGATGAACTTCATCGTGTTAAAGTAAAAGGTAAACTATTCAAAAAAAAACTTCAAATATGTTATGCCGAATCGGTTCTGAATTGTGAATATACGGATTCAGAATATACCATATTAGACTGTGAAATTGATACGACTCGCTTACGGAATAAAACTCCGGTAAATGAAATTGATCTCGATTCAATTTTGATGATTTTATACGATTCTCCAGAAGTGTCATATTTGGCTGTTTGCTATAGTCCCAGACATGGAATTTTAATGTATGATCAAGATGATGAACTAATAGGTATGGTTGAAATTTGCTTCGAGTGCGATCGAACTTTAGCGAGTAATAGTGATTTAGAAGTAAAACTTCTTAGTGGAAAAGCTTTTAATAAGTTGGAGCAATTTTTTAATAAGTATGGACTGAAATAGTTCTTTGCCTTTTTGATCTCGATATAATATTCTGGAACTTTTTTAGTTTTAGAGTTCTAACTCGATGTGCTATGAGAACTTTATCATTCTTACTGTTTGCCCTCTTATTGATTTCTTGTTCGAAGGAAAAGCGAGCCGAAAAAGCAGCAGACAAAATGCGTGATTTCGTGATTGAATTGTCCGAATACGCAAAAGCGGAAAACCCCAACTTCCTGATTATTCCTCAAAATGGAATTGAATTGTGTTTCAACTACGAGTCGCTAGAGGATGGATTTTCTACCAATTACATGAATGCAATTGACGGTGTTGGAGTGGAGGAACTGTTCTACAATTCGGGTGTGGCTGAAGAAGATGGACGTATTGCGCAAGCGGAAGAAATCGGTCAAAGCAAATCAGTGTTGGTGGCGGATTACGTTAATCCGAATTCAAATATGAATGATGCGTTTGCGCAGAGTGATCAACGTGGATTTATTGCCTTTCCAAGAGCTGCAAACGGATATGATTATCAATTTATTCCAGATAGCGTGCACAATGAGAACGCGAATGATATCAACACCTTGGGCGAAGCTCAAAATTTCCTCTATTTGATATCAACAACTTCGTATTCCTCTAAATCGGACTTTCTGAATGCAATTGCTGCCAGCAATTTTGACGTTGTGCTGATTGATCTCTTTTTTGAAGGGGATGAATTAACGAGTTCTGAGATCCAATCGCTAAAAACGAAAGCCAACGGTGGAAAACGACTTGTAATTGCCTACATGAACATTGGAGCGGCTGAAACCTATCGCTACTATTGGCAAGAAAAATGGAAAAAGGGTCGACCGAATTGGATTAAAAAGGAATACGACGGTTATCCAGATGAGTATTGGGTGAAGTTTTGGAAAAAAGACTGGAAAGAAATTATTTACGGAAATGATGAATCCTACACGAAAAAATTACTCAATGCAGGATTTGATGGTGCGTATCTCGACAACGTCGAAGTGTACTACTATCTCTATTTTGACGAATAATTCCGATTAGTTCTTTCGGAGAACCAGTGTCGTCATGCAACGCAGTTCTTCCACTTTAACTGTTTTTACTGGTTCGAGTAGCGACAAAGAATGTGCGCGTAGCAACTCATCTACTTTTTCGCGTGTCAGCAAGTAACGCGTTGAGCCATCGAGAAGGAGATAAACGCCATTTTCTTCGGAATGATCCATGGGGAGACCAATGTCTGAAGTCATTCTGATAAAAAGTACTCCGTTGTTGGATAGCAATGCGACGAGCGATCGAAACATCGCATCGAAATGTGCGTGGTTTCGAGCAAAATGGAGCACGGCATTGCAAATAATGAAATCAAATTTTGATTCAGAGGCAAAATCTTCGACCGTCGAATGGAGAAAATGTGCATTTGTTTCTGCGTGCAACGTTTTTAAGGAAGTGATCAGCTCTTGATTCCCATCGAATGCCGTAACGTCAAATCCTTGTTGAATCAAATAATGAATGTTCCGTCCGCTTCCGCAGCCTGCGTCCAAAATTTTACTCTCCCGATCAACAGTTCCCTTCATCAATTGGTCGATGAGGTACACGTCAATTCCCCGTAATGCGTTTACTTCTTCCATTATCCAAAGAAAGAAAATAGAAATGATATCCAGTCCATTGTTTTGGATTTGTTTATCTTGTTAGGCAATTCGAAACACACAAGATGAACACTACCCAATTCCTACTCAACTTCGCGGACAAAATAGAACAGAAGGAAATTGTAAATCAATCCACAGCGATCAAAATTCGGAGCTATATCCGAAAGCTGGAGGATTCGACGCCAATCGAACTTTTCTTGATTGTTTCAGGGATTATGGGGGCTTTGTTTTGTGCGGCTGGAATCTTTTCGCTAATCGGTCACAACTGGGACGATTACTCTAAAACCGTGCGAGGAGTCTTGAGTATTCTTCCGGCGATCATTGCCTTGTATTTTTACTATCGAGCCATTTTCCATCATCCCAAATCTCGTCCCTGGATTGAGGCCAGTTCGGTGTTTCTGATGCTGATGATTGGCGCATCGATTGCATTGGTCAGTCAAACATACCAGCTCGATGGTGACTTCACGAAGTTCATTAAAGTCTGGGCTGTACTGACAATTCCGCTTTTCTACTTTGCCAGAGCTTCGGGAATCACGATCTTGTATTTGGGACTCATTTCTGTCCTCGTAGTTGACCTTTCCTTTGGTTGGTTCGGAATTCCCAATGTGAGGGAGAGCGAGAATAGCATGTGGTATTGGTATTTGCTCTTAGGATATCTTCCGCATTACTATTTCGCGCTGAAGAAAAAGAGCCGTTTGCAGAGTATTCGAATTGTGTACATGTCATACGTGGTTTATTTGTCGCTTTTTCTGGCAATGATGGTTACGGTAAAGGGCAATTACTTCCTGTGGATCGCTACAACGAGTGCTGCATTTTATCTTTTAGGCAAACGTTTCATGGGAGAAAATTCCCACATTTTTGCTCGCCCATTTCAATTGTTTAGCCAGTCGTGGATATCCATTCTGCTTATCGCGTTGTCAAACAAGGACTCAATCAATATGATTCTAGGAAATGATTCGTTTGTTCATATGTTTCAGTTGAGTGATTCGAATTCACTTTACAGAGAGATGAACTCGGAATTAAGCTCTGAAAGGTTGTTCTACTTCGTGCTGCTGATGATGGTGATGGTAGGACTTTATATCGTCTACTTCCTGTTTAAAAAGCACTTCAAAGATGTGAGTAAACTCGTATTATTCACTCCATTGTTTTTATTTTTTGTGATGATTCTACACGAATATCTTCTTCCTGTTTGGATGGTTGTATTCTTGGTGAATGCATACGTTTTGCTGCTTGGACTTAATGCGCTTACAACAGGAAGCGAAAACAAAAACGTGGCACAAATGGTCTACGGATTTTTACTGATTTCCGTTCTACTTTGGTTGCGCTATTTCGATACAGATTGGAACTTTATTCTAAAAGGTTTGGTGTTCATTGGCATAGGTGGAGTGTTCTTCCTGATTAATCTTACTCAAAAAGGAAAACTCGAACGAATTATCCGAAATAAAACAAGAAGAGATGACTATTAAAAAAGGGTTTTTCATTGCTTTTGCGGCCATTATCGTGTTGATTCCTGTATATGTTGCACTGAGTTCGCAAAACGTTTTGAGCAACGGAAAACAATACAAGTTTAAACCGATGGCTTACGATCCGTTCGATCCTTTTCGAGGGAAATACCTGCGAATTAACTACGAAACGAACTTTATCCCAACGAAATTCGGTTTTGATGAGCGTGAAACAATTTACGTTTCCATAGCAGAAGACGAGGAAGGTTTCGCCTATTTCGAGGAAGGGTTTAAGTCGCCACCAAAAGACAAGGATTATCTTGAGACAACTGTTTCCTTCTCTTCAGGGGCAGATGAATTGACGCGGGATTTAGAGCGAATGATGGATGGAGATGAGGATATCGACTTCGAAGATATGGATACGCGTCAACGTGTCAACATCAAAATTCCAAACAACATGAATAAGTACTTCATCAATGAGGATGACGCGCTAAAAGCAGAAAGAGTGCTAGAGAAGGAGCGTGAGCATATCTATATTGCAGTTCGAATTTTAGATGGCGAAGCACGATTAGAAGATATCTATGTGCATGACCAGCCGATTAAGAAATACCTACATAAGTAAACGTCGATGTCAAAAATCATTAAGAATCTACTGTTTGTTGCCGCTTTGGTGATTATCGGTGGATTCATTTATTTGAAACTTTCCGCAGCAAACGAAGGAGATCCTGCACCAGAAATCAACGCAGTATTAGCAGATGGAACACCGTTTAAGCTAAGTGATCTACAAGGAGACTACGTCTTATTGGATTTTTGGGGCTCATGGTGTGGACCTTGCCGTGCAAAATCTCCCAAGCTGATTGCGCTTCACGAAAAGTATAAGCCGAAGTTGAAAATCGTAAGTGTTGCTCTGGAGAAAGATGCTAAAGCAGCGGAAATTGCAGCGAAACGAGATGGTTTTACGTGGAAGTACCGCATTGTGGAAGAATCAAGCTTCGTAATGATGTCGCCCACAGCACAAGATTACGGAGTAACGGAAATCCCAACGATGTTTTTGATTTCCCCCGAAGGCGTTTTGTTGGGAGAAAAGAGCATTGAAGAGGTGGAGGAAATCATGAGTAAGGTATAGTTAAGTCTATACTTCGAAATAGATAAATAAAGATTATCTCCGAAAGCGTAAAAACGACGATTTCCACCAACCGTATCATGAGTTACACGAGGACCGCTAAAAAAGTGTTATTTTCAGATAAAGACTTTTGAAAAGATCCCATGAACACCACCATCAGCATTATCGGTTTTGGCAACATCGGAAAGATGATTTGCGGACTTCTCCTAAATGAGAAAGAGCATGCGTACACCTTAAATGTAATGGATGTAAACGATGAAGTGCAAGGAGCAATCCTTGACTTTAAACATGGAATCCAAATTGAATCCACGCATAAACTGACCTATAACAATAGGGAATTATTCAATCAATCCGATTTCATTTTTCATTGCGCAGGAGCATCTGTACCAAAAGGTGAATCGCGTCTGTATACCTGTCAGCAGAGTGTAGATATTACGGAAGCCGTTTTTGAAAATTTCAAGCCTTCAAAAAATCCATTCATCATTGTAGTCGCGAATCCTGTGGAGATTATCACAACAGTAACGCAGCAAATTACACAGCTTCCCGAGGGACACGTATTCGGAACAGGAACGTTTTTGGATTCTATGCGGATGAATCACGTAGTGAAAGAAGATAATGAAAAGGTGTCGGAAGTAAAGGCCATTTTATTAGGAGAACACGGAAGTTCTGTGTTTTTGAGCGAACAACTTTCCTCGGTGGATGACTTGCCTTTTTCAAAACGTTTCAATGAGGAGGAACGAACATCTTATCTCGACAAGGTGAAACATGCGGCGGAAGAAATAAAATCTACTCAAAAGGCGACCATTTTTGGCGTGTGTTACTGTGCCATAGCTCTTTTTGAAGCGCTCATGTCTGAGGAAGCGATCTACCAACCCGTAAGTGTTCCCGTTCCTAACTTCCTACGGAAGAAATTGAGAGAAGAGAGCGTGTGCTTGAGTTTGTATTGTAAAATCGATAGAAATGGTGCCATTCCCGATGATGCCTACGACCCAAGTGCTTCTGAACTGGAGGATTTGCGTCGTTCTTTTGATGTCATTCGAAATTGTCTACCTCACAAATATTTGTAAAAATCACGACCCAATCGATTGAAAAAGTGAGGGCTTTGTATTTTTGAGGGTAGACTTACCGTATCATGAAACACATACTCTTTATCTTTTTCCTTAGTGCATCTGTACTTTCGTTTGCTCAAATTCAAGGTACAATTGCCGATCGCTACACGCATTTTCAATTGGTTCACAAGAAAGATACGATTGATTTTGTAGTGGTAGACACGTCACTTACTGAAAAGAAACCCGTTTTGCTATTCTGCCAAGGATCACGACCAACACCTCTTTTCATTGATGCTGGAGAACAAGGTTTTTTCCCTGTAACACTGAACAATTTTGATTTGATGGAAATGAAGAAACGGTATCATGTGGTGGTGATATCGATGCCGAAAACACCAGTGGTAGCAAAACTGGAAGAGTTAAATCGTTCGTTTAGTTATGTGGTCGACACAGCAGATCAGCGCAGTTATGCTCCGGAATATGTCGAATCGGATTATTTGGAGAATTATGTCAACCGTGGGAACCGTGTGTTGAAGTTCTTGAGTAAGCAAAAATGGGTGGAGAAGGACGAGATGGTCATTGCTGGGCATTCGCAGGGTTCGCGCGTAGCTGTGGGCATTGCGCATTCCAATAAGCATGTCACCAAATTGGGATTGTTCGGTTACAATCCGCAGCGCAGAATTGATCAGCAGGTGTGGTTGATTCGGAAACGAGCGCAAAAAGAAGAAATTTCGTGGGAGTTGGCAGATTCATTGCAGCAACAGCAATATGCATTTTATGAGGAGATTTTGAATCCCGATTCATTGGCAAAGTATCCCATGTATAAATCGTGGAAATCATTTTCTGTGGGATCAGTAGATGAAGTGAAAGGGTTGAAAATTCCCGTTTACATCGCCTTTGGAAGCGAAGATGATGTGGCTGATTATTGCGATTTGCTTCCGCTTGATTTTGCCGAAACAGGGAAGAAGGATTACGTCCTCGTGCGTTACCCGAATTTAGATCACAATTTCTTCCCGATAGGATCGAATGGAGAGCCTAACTACAATGAAGGGAAGTGGGTAGAGGTGATGAATGCATTTCTAGAATGGACGGATGATTAAATTGTCCGCTTTTCATCGAATTCAAGCTATTTAAATTGATTCCATTTTGTGCTATGTGCAACTCGAGTTACGCACTTTTCGTTGGATGCGTACTAGTTTGGTAGAAAACCAAAGAGATGAAAAAGTTCGTTATTTTTCCAATGTTAGCGACTGTTCTATTTGCTTGTGATACAGAAAGTACCGTTTCTACCTTGGATCAAGATATTGCTGGATTGAATGGGAAGGTGCTGATGGAAAACAACTGTTTTTCGTGTCACAATACGCAAGGAACAGACAATATGCTGGCGCCGCCCATGCAGCGCGTAAAAGATCATTATTGGGACGAAGATGCCTCCAAAGAAGATTTCGTTCAGGCCATTGTAGAATGGTGCGAAAATCCAACCGAAGAACATTCACTTATGCCCGGAGCGAGACGTAAATTCGGAATCATGCCGAAGCAAGCTTTCGAGAAAAAGGAAGTGCAAGCAATCGCAGCTTACCTGTACGATAACGATTTGGATCAATCGTGCGGAGGTGGCTGTGGAAATGGTTGTTCACACGACCACTAGCACTATCGAACGGCTTCAGGATTATTGGCTACGAAGTCTTCCAACACCTTGAAGAAGTTCAATAAATCTTCTTTCGAATTGTTTGCATTGATGGTAACCAATCGAACGAATGTGTCTTCATTGAACGATCCGAATCCTACGACCGTCACTTGGTGCTCGTACAGCGCCGTACAAAGAACGGTCGGGTCGATATCTTTATAGTTGAAACAGATCGAAATAGAATCGTCGAAACTGTACAAAGTATAATCTGGATGATTTCGAACGTATTCACGCGCAACATCCGCTAAGTAGAATTGTTGATCGACGATTTTCTTTAATCCACTTGTTCCAACAGATTTCCAAAGCGTCCAGAATTTCAAAGCGTCATTTCTTCTTCCACATTGGAAAGAAGTTTTTCCCAAATTGAAATCATCTCCATCGGTTTGATACAGGTAATCGGCATCGTTACTGAATGAATTGTACAGGTGTTTTTTATCGCGCACCAAAATAACCGAACAGGTAAGTGGCGTCCCAATCATCTTGTGGGCATTGTAGCTGAATGAGTTCGAGCGCTCAACACCTTTCAAGAGGTGTTTGTATTTCTCACTGAAAATCACGCTTCCACAATACGCTCCATCTACATGTAACCAGATGTCATATTTTTCGGTGATATCGGCAATTTTGTCAATTGGATCAAAGGCTCCCAAAACGGTTGTTCCTGCTGTCGCATTCACGTATGTAGGAATGTATCCATCGGCAATATCTTGCTTAATTTGCTCTTCCAATTTTTCAGGAATCATACGTCCGAGTGAATCGGCAGGAATAAAACGAAGGTTGTTTCTTCCCATTCCAGCAAAGCTGACGTTTTTCGCATTGGAGTAGTGCGACTCTTTCGAAGTGTACGCGATGAGTGGCTTTCGAACACCTTCTGCTCGGCAATCTGGATCTTTCACGTCGCGTCCCATCACCAAGGCCATATAGTTACTCATGGAGCCTCCCGTTGGAATCGTTCCATTACTTTGTGGTCCGTAACCAATCAAGTTACACGATTGTCGAATAATTTCCTGTTCAATTCCTACTTGCGGTCCCGCAACTTTGTACGTGTACATGCTGTTATTCAACATAACGGCTAGTAAATCGCCCAAAATGGCTTTGCTTTGTCGCCCACCAAAAAGTTGATTAAAAAATAGGTGAGTGGCTGTTTTTGGGGTTGAAACCAATACGTCGCGAAGCAATGATTTAAAATCGTCATCGATCATGGCAGAGTCGTTCAGTTTAAGATCGATCGCACTGTAAAGCTCATCGGCTTCAATTCTGTCCGCAACGGGATGTTGTTGTTCTTCGTTTAATAGCTCTTCAACCAGTTCATTGAACAGAACCAGATCATTTTGAATATTCGACATGTAGAATGTAATTTTTTGTTTTTAGGCAGATTCGGACATTGTTGTGTACACTAATTTTCGGTGGATCAGCTTTCCTTCGTGAAGATCATAGCTGTTACAACTTCGAATCGGTTTTGCGTAAAGGTGAAGCGTCATGCTCCGTTCATCAGTTAAATTCTGGAGGGTGTGAAAGCCCATGAAATCAATCATGTACGTCACTTCATTTTCCTTTGCCGTGTGTGTTTTTACTTCACGTAATTGCTCTTGTTTGTCAATGGAATAGATTACCTCTTCAAATTCACCTTTGATCACACGCACCCAGCATTCTTCTCCTCCGTGGTCATGAATGGGCGTTATCTGATTTGGGTTCCAGCAGAGTAGGATCAGTTCAAATTGATCGTTTTCAAAGATGCAGTTTCTGGTGTAAATTTCATCCGACCAGTATCCGTAATCTTCAAATTCTGCTATTGGAATGTAAAAATTGTGAATGATTTCTGAGTACGTTGTTCTGTCTCCCTGTTTGAGTGCAGAAACAAGCTCTTCTATTGATTGGATATCTAAGGAAGTGTTATTTATAGAATTCAAAAGATCGATACTTTTTTGTGAGAGGTAGAATTAAAGGGATATCCAAAAATTCATCCAAACACTAGATTTCTCGAATTCCAAAAATAGTCAATTTTTAGCGTTTTTTTGATTGTTTTTAATTAGTTTTTAGCGATTTCATTAAAAAAATGATTGTTTTTGATCATTTTTTAGTCAAATTGCAGAATTCCCTAAAATGCCTTTCTAGAGGTGTTGAACATTGAACACTGTGAGTGCGAGTCGCTGATAGTCTACTAATTACAAAATATGGATAATCAAGAGTTTTACATAAAGATTGGTGTACTGGCGGCATATGTTGGTGTATTGTTTTTAATTGGAATTTTAGCATCTCGTCGAATTAAAGACATGAGCGACTACTATGTAGGTGGTAAGAAAATGAAATTTTGGGCGGTTGCTTTTTCTGCTAGAGCAACAGGAGAGTCAGGATGGCTGCTAATCGGATTAACAGGGATGGGCGCAATTGCTGGATACTCTGGTTACTGGGTTGTTGCAGGTGAATTGTTAGGTGTTTTTATTTCCTGGCAGTTCATGGCAAAACGCTTTAAGCGAAGGGCCGATAGTTATGGAGCGATTACAATTCCGGATTATTTGGAATCACATTTCAAGTCGGCAAAGCATACGTTGCGAATTATTGCGGCCTCTGTTTTGGTTGTTTTTGTAACCATTTATGTGGCTTCTCAAATGGATGTAACGGGCATTGCCTTTGAATCCATGCTGAAAATTCCGTACGAATATGGCGCATTGATCGGTTTTGTAATCGTATTGATTTACATCTTTATCGGTGGATTTGTCGCTGCTGTTTGGTCGGATATGTTTCAAGGAATTCTCATGTTTTTTGGGCTGATTTTACTTCCCATCGTGATTTGGTTTTCCATGGATAGCGGAACGGGAGTAACCGAAGGTTTGAATGCGATTGACCCAACACTGACTCAAGTAATGGGACGAAGCGATGATGGATGGATGAATCTATTTACGATTCTCGGGTTTTCCATGATTGGTCTTGGCTTTTTGGGATCGCCCCAAGTCTATGTTCGGTTCATGTCGATTGATAGCGAGAAGTCGATCGATAAAGGGAAGTGGGTCGCGTTGATTTTTACGTTGCTGACAGATGCTGTAGCGGTAACCATTGGTATTCTTGGGCGAATTTACTTTACAGAGGCGGGAGACGATCCTGAAATCGCTTTGGGAACCGGAGGCGATCAGGTGTTGAGTATGGTAACGAATGAATTCTTGCCGACTATCTTGGTGGCAATTTTTATCGCAATTGTTCTATCGGCCATCATGTCTACAATTGATTCCTTATTAATTTTGGCTTCCAGTGCGATTACACGCGATTTTTACCAGAAGATTTTCAAACCAAAAATGAAGAACAGTGATTTGACACGTTTTTCGAGAATAGCGACCGTGAGCATGGCATTGGCAGCGCTCGGAATTGCGATTCTGTTGTACAACTTGTATCCCGAAAGGCAGATATTTTGGGTGATGATCTTCGGTTGGTCTGGAATAGCCGCCACTTTTTGTCCAGTGATTATTCTATCCTTGTTTTGGAAAGGTTATTCTGAAAAAGGCGCAATTGCCTCCATGGTAACGGGATTTCTGTCGGTGATTCTATTCAAATTCGTTCTGTCTGACCTTGAGGGAATCGGTGAATATTTCGTGAAACTGGATGTACTGGCACCTTCGTTTGCCATGGCGATGATTGTTGGAGTAATTGTTTCCAAGCTGTTCCCTCCTCGTGCTGAAGCGGTAAAAGTAACCCAAGATATTGATGATATGAGAACGGATTCCGACGCTTCTATCATTGATGATGTAGAAACGAAATAATGGATTGATCACCGTAGAGTTAAAAGAGACGAGAATCTAAATTTAACACTTCAAATAAAATCAAGGTAAGAAAAGAAGATGCATTTAAAGAGTGAAAACAGACTTAGTGAATCAACTACTTCTCTTTTTCTTAGGCGTTATTCAATAGAATATTTTCGCCTTTGGCTTTCACTTCAATATTGATTTTTTCGTGCTTTGCCCTCAGCTCAAATTCCTCGATAATTTCAAGGATGTCATTACTTAGATGAATCACTTTCGAATAGTCAAGAATCACATTAGCGTTTGGTGGAATAGAATCCAACTCAGAGTTCAAACTCGCCTTGTTCAGGAAGGTCATGTTCTCAGATAGATGAACTACGAACAAATCTTTCGGGCCGTCTTTTAGTTTTTGCAAATAATGCGATGACTTAAAGTTGACGTAAAGGATGAAGAAGATCGAGAAAACAAGACCGATTCCAATTCCTTTCAAAAGGTCTGTCATCAAAATTCCAACAATCGTTGCAAGGAATGGAATAAACTCTGCCCATCCTTTTTTGTACACAGATATGAACAAAGTAGGTTTTGCTAGCTTGTAACCCACCATGAATAAAATAGCCGCCAAACTTGCGTAAGGAACCATGTTGAGGACGCCTGGAATAAATGCGATAGATCCAGCAATGAGAATACCATGGAATATTGCCGCAAACTTTGTTTTTCCTCCCGAGTTGATATTCGCAGAACTACGAACAATTACTTGAGTAATAGGAAGTCCTCCTAAAAATCCAGCAAGGGTATTTCCAACACCTTGAGCAACCAATTCTTTATTCGGGTCTGTTACGTGTTTTTCTGGGTCCAGTTTATCGGTGGCTTCTACACAAAGGAGCGTTTCAATACTCGCTACAACAGCGATGGTAATTCCAGTAATCCAGATGGATGCCGAACCTACTTTATCGAATAAAGGGAAGGCAAATAACTCGGTGAATTGTTTGTCTGCAATTCCAAGCGAAACACGGTGTTCTTCAGAAATACCAATAGCGCTAACTTGCGTGAAATACGTGTAAAGAATTCCTAGGATTACGACGATCACCGCGCCTGGCACATTCTTTAGAAAAGTTGTTTTGATCAATTTTGTTTCCCATAAAGCCAGAATGGCTAGAGAAATAACCGTGATGAGGATAATCGTCATTGACATTTCATCGGGATTCATTATGATTGCCTTGATCTCTTGAAAGAAGGAAATGTGTTGTTCTCCAGAGTTATAGTAATCTCCTAGAGCGTCTTTATCATATCCTAATCCGTGCGTTAATTCTTTCTTAATCAAGATTAAACCAATCGCGGCAAGCATTCCTTTAATGACAACATTCGGGAAATAGTAGGCAATAAATCCAGCCTTGAGAAATCCGAGTAGCAACTGAATCACTCCTGCGATGAGTACAGAGAAGCCAAGCATTTGCAAGGCCATCATGTTGATTTCCGTATCGGACAAACCATCCGTTCCTACTTCTGTTTTAAATGTGGCAAGTGCGGAAATAATAATTGCAATCAAACCAGCGGCTGGACCAGAAACACCAACACGCGAATTGGAGAATGCTCCAACAACGACACCACCAACAATTCCAGCAATAAGGCCAGAAAAAGCGGGAACACCAGAAGCGAGGGCGATTCCTAAACACAGTGGGATTGCGACCAGAAAGACAACCAATCCCGCAGGAAGGTCGAACTTTAAGTTTGTCAAGAAGTTATTTTTTGAGTTACTCATAGGGTGAATGAATTAGGTATATTTTCCAGAGGGTTTAATCTGAAGTGTCTTTAGTACCATGTCCTTACAAAAGTTCGTGATGGCATCTTCACCGTGAACGGAATTGGTTAAACTTGGAATATGGTCTGCGAAGTAGCGCTGGTGATGCATTCCTTCAATAACAGTTGAAACAAGCATGTGTGGATACTTGTAATCGGGTTTTATTTCTAAGATGATTGCACCGATTCGCTCTACGAGTCGTTTGTAGCCTGAGAACGATCCTGTTTTATTGTCGTGATCAACTTCACGCGTTAAATAGGCTTTTGAAGATTCCGCAATAACGATTTTATGTAATTTAATTTCGTTGATATGGGCAAAGTTTCCATCCTCTTCCACTTGCTTCGTGACAGTAATAATGGCTCTTTCAAGTCGAATAACCGGATTTTCAACATTGGCGAGGGCAAACATGAGTCGGTACTCTAACCACGACCAATACCAAGAGGTAAGGTACACCAGCAATTTGTGCTTGTTCTCGAAATAACGATAAATCGACGCCTCAGTAGAGGAGATAGATTTAGCCAGTTTTCTGAATGTGAATGATTCAAATCCAATTTCATGCATCAATTCAATACTGCCTTGAATGATTTTCTTTCCGAGCTGACTCGAGGAAGGATCTTTCAGATAGATATTCGCATTGACACAGATTTCAATATTCGACAGGAAATTCTTCACTATATAACTAGAGTTTTGTACAAATATAATAGTATTACTATTAAAGTACATATCATTGTTATTAAAAAATGAGCCTAAAATGGATTTCTACGTATTTTCCGCATTTTCGCAAAATACGCTGAATAGCCAATAAAAACAGGGGTTTTGAGCCTATTTGCACAGTTTCTAAAATAATATATAGTATTTTCCGAATTAAAAAATGCGGAATTCCGCACCTCTCAATTGAAATACATTGCGTATATTTGAATCATTAGAGGGTGACAACACAGAGAGTTAAGTCAATGAGTTAAGAGAGTGACGAGTAAGCCGGGAGTCTTCAAGTTTATTCTTTCATTGATGAATCTAACAATCGTTTCGTAGTGATTCATAGACTGTGTTGGCGACAAATCTAATTTCTAGTAGTAGGGGTCCAGTTTCGCAGAGCGAGACTGGACTTTTTTCTTTCCATAGAATACTACTCGATCCCTTTTTGAATTCAGTTCGTTTAGAGAAAATAATATAGTACATTAGATTTTCCTCTAGTCAAATACCATAGGAAGTGACTTAATTTGAACTGCATGAATACAATAAAAGAAAGCTTTTTAGAGAATTTGAATCAGGTGATTGTAGAAGTGCCCAATTATCTGATAGCCTTATTAATTTTTGTTATTGGCGTCATTTCGGCTCGATTCATTGCGAATCTCTCCAAGAAAACATTGAATATTAGGTCGAAAGATCCCTTAATTGTCAATTTTTTATCGAAAACGATAAAGTATGCCGTTATACTATTAGTATTTATACTAGCTCTTAAAGTTGCAGGTTTGGGGTATATCGCAACAGGTTTGTTTGCTGCAGCAGGAGCATCCGCTGTCATTTTAGGATTTGCTTTCAAGGATATTGGAGAGAATTTTATTTCGGGTGTTATCCTGGCATTTAATCGGCCTTTTGATGTTGGAGATACAGTGAGCGTAGGAGATATTTTCGGAAAGGTTAAAACGATGGAGTTTCGATATACAAAGCTCAAAACCTTTGATGGTAAAGATGTGTACATTCCAAACAGTGATATTATTAGAAAGTCCGTTTTTAACTTTACTGAAGATGGCTTTTTCCGAGTAGATTTTGTTGTTGGAATTGCTTACGAAGATAATATCGATTTTGCGGAAGAGGTGATACTTACAGCAATTCGTGGAACAGAAGGGGTAATTGAAGATGAAGAACACGAAGCCTTCACCACGATTGATGAACTGGCAACAAGTACAGTGAATATCAAAGCCTATTTTTGGGTGAAAACAACAGAGTATGGAAAAAGATCACATCGAATTAAGAGTGATGCGATTAGTAATGTAAAGAAGTCAATTGAGAAAGAAGGCTTATCAATGCCTGCAGATATTCAGGAAATCAAATTGTACGGAAGTCAAAAAGAGATTCCTGTGATTATAAAAAATGGAAAGTTGTAGTTTGGGAATAAATTAGGCTTTTATTAGTCCCTTCTTAATGCCGTACATGATCAAACCGATTGAATTTTTCGTGCCGGTCTTCTTCATCATTTCACTTCGATGCTTATCAATAGTACGTGTACTTCGGTAGAGTTTATCCGCAATTTCTTGGGTAGTAAGCTCTTTCGACATCAAATCGAGAATGGAAATTTCCATTTGTGTAAAGCTCAATTCGTTGTTGATAAAAGTCGGAGCAATTTTCCCTTTGCTGATCATTGATCGGATGAAAATTTTCGAGATACGATCATTGAAATAATATTCATTATCCAAAACACTGTGCATGGCCATTTCGAGCTCTTCGAGATCATCATCCTTCGATAGGTAAGCGTTGGCACCGTTTTCAATTGCCTTTTCAACAAAACTCTCGTCATCAAACATGGATAGAATGATGATTTTCATGTTTGGGTGTTTGGTTCGAAGTAGTTTACTTGTTTCGATTCCTCCCATGATCGGCATTTTGTAATCGATAATAGCAATGTCCACTTTGTCGATGTCCTCATGTTCGAGAAGTAGCTTTCCATTTTCGGCTTGTGCCACAACCGACACGCCGCTAAAGCTGTTGAGTAAATGTCCAAGAGCAGATCGAAAAATTTCCTGATCTTCCGCTATTCCTACACTAATGTTTTTCATAGTCTCGAATTTCAATGTTCACTATCGTTCCTTTTGGCGACAATTTACGGTATTCAATTGTACCACCCACTTGTTGAATACGACTTTTTATATTTTTTAATCCAAGCGATCCAGATTTCGACATGTCCTTTTCTGACGGTTCAAAACCTGTTCCGTTGTCTGTAATAGTCAATAAATATTTTCCGTCATTCAGTTCTTCTTGAATAATTACCTCAGTTGCTTTCGCATACTTGATAATGTTATTCAGAATTTCCTGAACTACGCGATACAAAGCTAATTGAGCCTGATCATTATGCAAGGATTCTAGCTCATAATTTCGATAATATTTACAATCAATTACCGCAGCATCTTGTATGCGTTGGGATAGTCGTTCCAAAGCAGCTTGTAGGCCCATGTCTTCCAGTACCGAAGGCATCAACTCGTTGGAGATTCTGCGCACATCTGCACTAATTGCCTTGATGTTGTCATCAATTTGCTTCTTGTGCTCTTGCACGAGATTCATTTGAATAATGGACATTTTCAAAGCGGTTAATGCCGATCCGATCCCATCATGCAACTCTTGTGCCATTCGCTTTTGCTCTTTTTCCTTTGCAAGAAGTACGGCATCCATGAGCTCAAGCTGAGCTTGCATCTCCATATCATTCATCTCACGTTGCTTCGCGTACAGTCGACGTTGGTAGGCTACAACGAATATAATTATAAAGAGCGCCAATGTCAACATCGCCGCTGTTCCTAACAATAGTGTTAATTCAATTTCCGTACTCCCATCCATAATGATCCGGTTAACCCAATATTAAGTATTATGTTCAAAACACAGTTTAAATTCCAGTACCCTTGGTTCGTCGAGTCCATTAACTCTTTGTTATAAATGAAAAGAAATAAGGTCCCAGCAGTATATAATAATATTGATGAGCACATCCAAAAGTTTGGTTCCAGTTCGATTCGAATTATTTTGGCTTCAACAAAAATCTGCGAGTAGTACAAAAGACAATATGCAAGAATTACTACAGCGGCAAAATAACGTTGATTAGAGTTGAATTCTAGTAGGTTTTCCCAAAAGATTACATTAATTATAGAGAATAGGAGATAGGCGCCACATAGAATATAAATGGCGTTCTTCTTGAAACCATTTGTAAAGGTCGAAAAGATCCAGGCTAGAAGTGGAACCTGAGCAAAAGCATACAAGTGCGAAATGATCATGTTATTCCAACCATACTCGAAATAGATGGCGGCAAGTGTTTCCGTGATAGCACTGAAAAGAATAAAAACGCCTAATAGCTTAAGCGTTTTATTTAATCGATTGAATAAAATTACCGCAGATATTAGCGGGATTAAAATTGATAGTGCCGAGATATCGTCTAAATTCAATTTTAAGAATTTAAATCATTTGCGGAAGAACAATTTGAAGGACAAGATTTAGAAAAATCTGCAACGATACCTATAATATCATCTTCTTTTTCGTCCGCTCCAACAAGAACCAACTCACGTTCGCCACTGTCTGCATTAATTCCGTAGTAAATACGGATTCCCATACATCCTCCCTGATTCAAAATTGCTTCGATAATATCTTTTCCAAAAAAATGCCCCATTCGAGCGTTTGGATTCTGTGATCGATGTTCTTTAGTGAGTGCAGCAGCATCGGGGAGTGAAATTGCTCTTCCTTCCGTTCCGTCAAATCCCATAGTGTTTCGTTTTATGTGTTTCTATTGCTTGAAAGTACGAAAAACTGTGATGTCTCAAATAGTAGAATTGATATAAATAAGTCCGATGCTCCGCTAATGTCCAGTAAATCAGAGGATGTGTCAATAGTGTAACCTAATTTTTCGAGAAATCCGATTTTTTAACTACGGAAAACCGTATCGTCAAAGTGGTTCTTTCCGTATTTGAAGCAGGTTTGGGAATAGCTAGCTTTGCCTATGCTAGATGTACTACTAAGTTTCATTTCTGTGAATAATTCGAGATTCCACATCAAACGTAAAGAGGAAGCAGAGCGAATTTCAACGATTATCGACTGCCCAGTGGAAATTGTTCAGCATTGTATGCTTCAGATTGGTCCATCACTTCCAGCAATTGAGGCGTATTGGCAAATGAACAAGGAGCGTTTACTCCACGAAATGGAGCATGCAAAGGCACATTAATTAATAGAGTGGTTTCATTTAGAAAGGAAGCATTTCTTGTCCTCTTTCCAAGGACAGTAACTTTTCTTTCCGCCAAAGCTCTCCCGAATATCCTGTTAGTTTTCCACTTGAACCAACAATACGGTGACAGGGAACAATAATAGCAATGTGATTTTGTCCGTTTGCCTGAGCAACTGCTCGAACACTCTTGGGCTGATTCATCGAGGTAGCCAACTCCAAATAACTCATGGTTTTCCCAAAGGGAATTTTCTGCAAGGACCTCCATACTTCGCACTGAAATGAAGTTCCGTACAAATCCAAAGGGAGATCAAAATGTTTTCTCGTTCCGTTGAAATAATTGTCTACCTGTTTTTTGACTTCTTCCACTTCTTTTTCAGGGCAGATGTCGGTTTCTTGATGTTTATCTAGAAGCATCTTTCGATGTGTCTGAAGTCGTTCTTCTATCGGGTACTCAAACATCGCGATGCCTTTCGAGGTAATCGCCAAATGCATGCTTCCGATTGGTGTTTCCACCGTTTCAAAGTAGATGGTAGACATTACAGGATGGATTCACCATTCGAGTCCGTGGTTAAGACCTCACTCATGAAATCGAAGAAAGGACGCATAGCTTTAAACGTATCGTTAACGCGATCCAGAAAGTCAGGGGCGAGGACTTCCTCGTCCGAGAAGTTTTTCGAGAAGATAAATTGCTTGTAGCGCAACAAATCAATGTCTGGATGGTCTTTTGGAAAGCCTTTTGGCGCTGTTTTGAGTTGTTCGCCTTGCAGTTCACCAAAGGTCGAGATGAAAACAGGATCAGCTAAGATATCTCGAAGTTCTGAAGCATCGGTAGCAATTTCCTCGCGAATACGAAGCAAGTCTTCTTTGTTTGGAGCCCAAAACCCACCGCCAATAAACGATTGTCCTTCTGGTTGGATGTGAAAATAATAGCCTCCTCTTCGTGCTTTCGTTGCGCGCGTGAAACCTCCTGCCCAATGTGTTTTGTATGGTGATTTATCTTTGGAAAATCGGACATCTCTATAAATTCGAAACAAGCTTTTCTTTCCCGATGGAGTTTCAATCACATCGTGCTCGTTCATTTTTAAAAGCAAGGCATCGGCAAAGGAAATGATTTGCTCATGCTCCTTTTGATAGCGTTTCTTGTGCTCGGTGAACCAGTCGCGGTTATTGTTCTTCTTGAGGTCTTTGAGGAATGTTATGCTAGATGATGGAATTTGAGTCATGATGGATGTCTTCGTTAATTTATTCTTTTTCGTCGGGATAGGTTATGATGAAATCGACGCGTCGGTTCCGTCGTTCATCTTCATCGCTTCGTTCTGGGTCAATTAATGGAATGGTATTGCTGTAGCCTGCGTAGCTCAATCGACTTTTTGAAATCCCGCTTCGTTTTAGGTAGCGATACACGTTTCTTGCTCGTCTTCGGCTAATTCGTTTTCCTGGTCGACAACAGACATGTCCACGAATGTGAACGGAAAGGGATGGATTTTTTTTGAGAAAGTCGACGAAGGCTTGCAGCGTGTACTGATAATTTGCGTTGATATGAACGCTTGCTCCTTCAAATTTGATGTCGTAAAAATACAGGTCTGTTGAGTCCTGCGGTGAATGAGCGAGTGGGGCAGCGGCCAAGCTATTTGGTACAACAAAAAAGAGGTAGAAGAACAAAACGAAGCGTGTGCCTCGTTTGTTGCTGAGAATTGCGTTATGTTGTCGATTCTCTCTAATCACTTTTTCGTTAAAAAAGCCCCGATTCCGATGTTGGTCAGAACCGGGGCAATGGATTATTTTTTGTACGGTGCCAAGTCGATTTCGGCATTGATCGTGCGCGAAACCACTTTTCCTTCAAGATTTGCTTCTCCTGTGGAAACTTTAATTGTACTTGGGAACATAATTTCATTCACTAGCACATAGTCTTCGTAAGTTGAAGTCACTTCTTGTGTTTCTTCTCCTTCAGTTTCGATTGAAACCGTTCCTGCTTTTAGAAAAGTCTCTTTGTCGAAGTACTCAAATGAAACGGTTTTTCCATCATTCAATTTCAGTACGTAACAGTCTCTACCGTTGAAGTTTTCAATTCCAATTACTTCATATTCCATTCCAGTTGACGTGTAATTGAACTCAGGAATAATTCCCATCGATTTGTTGCTTGCCGCAATTTCTTCAGGTGTCATTTCTGATTTTCCAACGCCCATCGCTTGCTGCTGACCTGTTTTTCCGTCAGAGTAAGATGATGAGAACGTCATTCCTTGTCCTTCCATCAGTTGTCCGCGAATATTCGGAGCCATCCAAATGGATTTTGTGGTAATCGGGAAAGGAATTTGAGCAGAAGTCATTTCAATCACGACTTCCATCGACTCAATTCCTGAAAGGAACTTTTTACGTTTTTTTGCCAATTTCTTGCTTTTGCTAGCGCTGATGTTTGGCAATACTGCAGATAAGTAGTTGTTGAGTACTTCATCTGCGGTTAAATCCGATGGAATCTTTTCTACTTTTGGATTTCCAAATGCGTCCAAACGCTCAATTTTTCCGTCGGCATCAAACTTTCCAAGATCAGGAACTACTTCCTCATTTCCAACGACAACGATGTTACAGTTAGAGGCTGTCCAGTATTTTTGAGCAACTTCCAATAAATCTTGTTTGGTAACCCCTTCGAGTTGTTGGAGGTAGGTTTGATAGTAATCTTTCGGCAAGTCGTTGCGAATAATGCTGAGTGCAAATCGCGCAATTGTCGAAGGACGCTCCAATGAACGACCGAACGATCCTGCCATCGATGACTTCGCCAAACTGAGTTCTTTATCCGTTACGTAATCATCAACAATTTGCTCTAATTCGAACAAGATTTGAGTGATCGCACTGTCGGTTACTTCATTTCTAAAGTTTCCTCCTGCCGAGAACCAACTACCATCTTCAGTTACATTGATACTCGAGTAACATCCATATGTGTAGGCTTTATCTTCACGAAGATTTTGCATCAATCGTGACGCAAATCCACCTGCTCCCATGATGTTGTTGAGCACTTTTAGTTTGAGGTAGTCAGGATGCGAAGGTGTAATATTCATTGGGAAAGAAACATAGATAACCGATTGAACGGCTCCTGGTTTTTCTACGAAAATAACGCGGTTTCCAGAGTTGAATTTTCCTGTTCCCCAATCCGTTTGGTTTGGTTGAGGTCCTGTCCAACTTCCAAAGTATTTCTCCACCATTTTCTTCGTCTCCTCGAGAGTGATATCTCCAACTACAACAAGGTAGCTTCCTTTCGGGCTGAAGGTAGTTTTGTAGTAGTCTACAATTGAGGAACGATCGATATTGGCCAAGGTCTCGAAGGTCATGATCTCTCCATACGGATGACCTTTTGGGAAATTGGCTGCGGCTGTTGCGTTTTGAGCCATCGATCCTGCATCCGACTTCGTAGAAGTTAAATTGGATTCGTTTTGCTTGATAATACGGTCAACTTCGCTCTCTGGGAAATTTGCATTCATTAATACATCCGACATCAACGTCAAACCTTTGTCCATGTGTTTGGTCAAGCTCGACATGTAAATCGAGTTGTTATCAGCAGACAACGTTGCTCCGATGTTATCGATTTCGTTGTCGAGGACATCTTTTGTGCGATTGCTTGTTCCAGACATAATCAATGTTCCGGCAATGTCTGATAATCCTGTTTTTTCCTTTTCCAATACAGGATCAGATCCAACAACCAAGTTGAACGAAACCCGAGGAATTTTGTGATTCTCAGAAAGGATTACTGTAATTCCATTATCCGTTTTGAATACTTCGGAATCCTTGATGTTGATGGTTGGAGCAGGGGCTGCTTCCGGGCGAATGGAACGATCGATTTGACCGAATAATAGGGTCGGTACGAAAAGTCCAAGTGCAATGATATATTTTTTCATGATCGTAACTTCTTTATTTGTTGTCAGGATTCTCTTCCATTGGAAGATAGTGGAGAATAATGCGCGCATCTTGCGTTAAGTATTTCTTAGCAACACGTTGAATGTCTTCGCGTGTTACAGCAAGGTATTCATCCAACTCTGTGTTGATTTTCTCCGCTCCACCAGCATACACGTGATTGTCGGCTAAACTTTCGGCAATTCCTGCAATGGTTGAATTCGTAGAAACAAATTGATTTTCGTACTGATTTCGAATTTTCTCGAATTCCTCCTTGGAAATCAGTTCGTTTTTGATGCGGTCGATTTGCTCGTCGAAAGCCATTTGAATAGAATCCAAATCTTTCCCCTGCGCTGCGATTGCGGCAAAAATTCCCATTCCTGCATCTTCCAAACCATACGCGAAAGAGAAGGCGAATTGCGCAATTTGTTGCTTTTCTACCAAGTTTTTATTGATACGCGAGCTTGCTCCTCCAGAAAGTACATCGTTCATCATTTCAAGTGCATGAAAATCTGGATGCGATTGATCAGGGAAACGGTAAGCCATAAATAAAGCAGGAAGTTGAATGTTGTCATAAACGACATCTTTTATCACCGAATTCAATTGCTCTGTCGCCTTTTCTGGTCGAGGAATCTCAATGGGCATCGCCGAATATTTCTTTACAAGTTCGTTCGCCTGCGGATCTCTTTGTGGAGAGAATTTTTTTAAATCAAGGGCGTCTAACTCAACGTTGTATTTCTTTTTGAATTCATCGGGCGATAAATTCTCTGCGTCGCGGTACAAGTTGATCGCTTCTCCTTTTGGAATAGAACCAAAATACTTGTCAATCCATGCTTTCGTTTGCTCAATGTCGATGTCTCCAGCAATGGAAAGTGTCGCATTGGCAGGCACGTAAAATGTGCGGTAAAAATTGACGTAGTCTTCTTCTTGCGCTGCATCCAAATGCTCCATGCTTCCAATAGGAACCCAGTTGTACGGATGCTCCTTAAACATGCGAGAGAAAGTCTCAGTAATGAATGACGCGTAAGGTTGGTTGTCTACCCGTTGACGTTTTTCTTCTTTTACTACACTGCGTTGTGTTTCAATTCCCTCGATGTCTACTTTGGCGTGAAGCATGCGCTCGCTTTCTAACCAAATTCCCAATTCCAATTGATTGGAAGGTAGAATTTCATAATAATAGGTGCGATCTTGAGAGGTGTTGGCATTTAATGCTCCACCGTTTTTTTCTACAAGTTCGCTGTATTCTCCGCGGTCGATGTTTTCGGACCCTTCGAATAATAAGTGCTCAAAAAAGTGAGCGAATCCTGTTCGGTCAGGTTGTTCGTTTTTTGAACCTACATGGTACAAAACAGAAACAGCAACAATTGGCGTTGCATGTTCTTCGTGGAGAATGACGTGAATTCCGTTATCCAAGTCGTATTCAAGGTATTCGATCTCGCGCTGGCCGATCACATTGCTGGCCAAAATGGAGAGGATCCCTGATAAAAGAATGTATTTCATTATTCTAGAATTATTGATCTTTCGCAATTTAAGGAGAATAGTTTGAACACAATCGCATTTTATACAATTGGATGCGTGCTTGGATGAGTGGCAATTTTACGAAAGAATGAACGTTATTAGCGCAAAATCAGCTTAATCGTGCGTGGGGCATTCTCTGGCGTGAATTTTGATTAAATTTGAAACATGAGATATATTCTTTCACTTTTCCTCTTCGTGACGGTCTCGTCACACGTCTCGGCCCAGAAGGTTGTACCATTTATCGATTTTAGCGGTTTCTTCAAAAGCTTTCAGGATGGATTTTTCCGCCAGATTGAGTTTCAACGCGTTCGCGAGTTTAAAACAGGGGATGATGTGGTCGCTTACATCGATTTTAGAGGGAATTTGCGGGTTTTTGATGGTTCGCAACCTGAGGATATTTCGAATGTTCAAGTAGAATACGAAGTATCTGACCATTTGATGATTTGGAAAATCGGTCCAACATTGAATATGTGGGATGATGGAGAGATGCGTACCTTGACCTATTTCGCGGATCAATACATTCTCCGTGATAGCATTATTGTATTCAATGATACGCGTTTCAATTCCGTTCATGTTTATTACGATGGTGATATATATGAATTGTATAAATCTTCGGGAACAGTTGCCATGCCTGAGGTGGTTGGGGAGAACATTGTAGCGTTTCGAGATAATGGAAACTTCAATAAAGTATTTTGGAATGGTCAGATTTATGAATTAGATGTTTGGCACAACAAATACTCGTTTAGCGCGGGAACCGATATTCTAGCATTTAACGATCCCGTAAATGGAACGTTTGCCATTTTTGAAGATGGTCAGTTTTTGGATGTGGAAGATTTTAGAATGAATTCGTACAAGGCTGGACGTGGATTTGTTGTCTATGAAAATGTCAATAACGATTTGATGATCTACAAAGATGGAGCAACGAAGAAATTAACGAATTTCGGTGCCGATTTTTACGATGTAGTGGATGATGTCGTAATCTGGACAGAAAACGGCTTTACGTACGGGTATGCAAATGGTCAAAAAATAGAATTGGCGAAGTTTGAAGTCAACAATTACAAGTTAAAGAACAATGTGATTGCTTTTACAAATATCATGGGGGGAGTAGATGCTGTGATAGATGGAAAGTTAAAAACGCTTACAACTTTGCAAAATGTTGAGTTCACGATCCATGGAAATGCGGTGCTACTCGAATCCTTCAATAGTACATTTACCTTGTATATCAACGGGCGCGAATACCGAGACTAAATAGCGAAGGAAGAAGTCGGTTTAATGCGAATAGCGTCTTCCGAAATGAGATCACCTTATCTTTTCATCTTTCCAAATCTAGTAAACCATCCGAATGGAAATTGTTTTGTCGTCGGTAATCCAGAAACGGCACGATTTGAACTCAGGAGCGCTCAGGAAAGGCCGAACATTATTGGAAAAGGCATAGGCTTCGGTGGGAACTCCAAATATATTTTTATTGCACGATTTATCGTTGTTCTCGTCGTGGTAAACGGCTATTGCGTAGCTTCCATTTTTTAATCCAGTAAAGCGATGAGTAACGGTATTTCCTTGAACTTTAACACGTCCTTTTTTGCATTGTTTTCCAACTTTCGGAAAGCAATTTTCCTTTTCGTACAATCCAATTTCTACCGTTCCACGCTGGTGCCTGATGCGCGTAATCTGTACCGTTAACGTGTGCGTACTGTTAGAGCGAAATCCCCAGAGGATAAAAATGGCGAAAACCAAAGATAGTTTCCCAAGGAGCAAGATGATCGATCGCTTATTCAGGGGACTTTTCTTTAAATCGGGTGTTCAATAATCTATCCCAGATTCGAAACGTTGAAGCGTAATTGCCATTTAACTTGGCGTGGTGCACGTCGTGGTCTTCCACAGGACTTACAAACGGTATGTGTTTTAATAGTGGCAAATTCAAATCTGAATGGATATGAATTTCGTGAAGATTTCTCAATAATACAAATCCCCAGAAGGCATAAATGTTCAAAGGCATGACGAGAATGATCAAACCAAAGCCAAGAAAGGTACCAATAACACCAATCATCCATTCGAGCGGATGAACGTACAAGTATTCCAACGGGAAAGGCGTGTGCGCTCGATGATGAATGCTGTGAATTTTCTTGAGCAGGTACTTGTTTTCGTGCATGTAACGATGCGAAAAATAGAACCAGGCATCATCAATGATAAAAATGAACAGAATTTGTCCCGCAAACATCCAAATGCTGGGCAACTCCGTGTCGAAAAAGGGACGAAGGGTAATGATTCCAACCACACCGAAGATGGAAAGGATCAATAAATTCAATAAATACAAGGGAAGACGCTCCTTGAACACTCCTTTTTTGTATGGTTTGGTCTGAATGCGATACTTTGCGAAGATGGATGTTTTGAGTACAATCAACGAGTAGATGACGCCAAATAAATTGCCGCTGTACAATACAGCCAGGGTTACGATGATCATGTATTCCGTGCTCATCTTCGCGTAGCAAATAAGTTAAACAATTGCGTTTCTTCCAATCCTGCTTCTCGCTCTATGTGAATGGATGAAAATCCATGTTTCTTCAAAATGGATTGAATGGTATCCAAGCGACCGTTCGTGTCGTGTACTTCAATAACCAAGGATTGAATTTTGGGCCAGTCATCGGCATCGATTCCCTGAATTGCGCTCAGTTCAGCTCCTTCACAGTCTACTTTCAATAAGTCGATGCGCTCTACATTTTCTTCTTTGATGATCGTCGATAAACGTTTTAATTGACAATCGACTTGCTTTTTTCCTTTTACAAGTTGCTTGGCAATCAATCCAGAGAAAGCAGTAGGGATGAGGCGCATCCATTTCATTCCATCAGGTGGATTTTTCATCGTCCCTTTCACTGCTTTAGCAAACGCTTTTGGATCTTTGTCCCATTCTTCGGGATGCAAGGTCGAAAGTGCAGGTGTATTCGGGAAGTACGAAAATGTCGCGTGAGCTTCTTCGTTGGAAACGCCGAAAGGAATCACACGTAATCGTTCTTTATCGAAGGTTTCTGCGTTCTTGTTGAGAACTTCCAAAATGTCGGGAATTGGCTCAAAACAATAGACGATTGTGTTGGGATGATTTTGGATCGCGCGTATGCCGAATACACCAATGTTGGCGCCAACATCGAAAATAACGTCTCCATCTTTGATAGATATGCCGTGGTTTAGGTAGCCTTCAACGTGGTGGTCGAGCATTTTTGCTTCAGGCGCACGTAGACAAAACACAGAGGTTCCGTCTCTTAGCAGAGTTCTCTTCATACTCAAAAATAGAAAAATATTACAAAGATCAAAGTGGAAAGTCGATGCATCCCGATTTATTTGATTGTGAATAACTTTCACTATTTCATCCCGAATTCGAAGGTGAATCCAAGATCAGATCGAAATCTCTGTTTATCTTTGTAGAACTAAAAAATATAACATGAATAATTGGTTTACAGTAAAGGTGAAGTACACGAAGCAATTGGATAACGGAGCACTGAAACGCGTGTCTGAACCGTATCTTTTGGCAGCAATGACATTCACAGATGCTGAAGCGCGAATTTACGAGGAGTTAGGACAGATTATCCGAGGAGAATTCAACGTAGTTGGAATTGCGCGTACAGAGATTCACGATATTTTCGCTTACGATGATGCCGATGTATGGTACAAGTGTAAGGTGCGATACGAAACAATGGATGCCGACAACGAAAAGGCACGAAAGGTAAATCAGAACTTCCTGGTTTCTGCGAACTCGGTGAAAGAGGCATACGAACGTATTCAGGAAAGTTTGTCAACGCTAATGGTTGATTTCGAAATTCCTTCAATCATTGTTTCTCCAATTGTTGAGATTTTCCCATACGCTGAGGACTTGGATAGAGAGTTGTCTAGAAAACCGATCGAAGAGCTTGAAGTAGAAGAGGAAGATGATGATGCTCAAAATACGAACGTAGTATTCTCGGCTTCTGGTTCAGATGCTGACGATGAAGAAGAGGAGCAAGACGAAGAGGAAGAAGCAGATAGCGAAGTTGAAGACGAATTCGACGGAGAATAAAACAATTGCCATGAGCAACCCACTTGAACAATACAGAGACAGTCATCGCGACTTTGAACAAGATGCATCAGCGAACATCAGCGATAATCCCTTTGAGATTTTTCAGGATTGGTTTGCAGCTGCAGATGAGCACGGTGAGTTGGAAGCAAACGCGTTTGTTCTGGGAACAACTTCTTTGGACTTACAATCAAGTTTGAGAATTGTTTATTTGAAGGAATTGTTGGACAAGCAATTTATCTTCTACACGAATTACAATAGCCAAAAAGGGCATGAGATAGCGGCGAATCCAAAGGTTTCGATGTTGTTTTTCTACCCGAAAATGGCGCGACAGATTCGAATCGAAGGAGTTTGTACCAAGGTAGACGCAGCAACAAGTGATGAGTATTTCAATTCACGTCCGCGTGGAAGCAAGATTGGAGCATGGGCGTCGCATCAAAGTGATGTTTTGTCAGATGTTTCGGTAATTGAAGAGCGCGTAAAGGAACTCGAAAAGAAGTTTCCGAATGAAGTCCCACGCCCAGAACATTGGGGAGGTTATCAAATTGATCCAACACATTTTGAATTTTGGTTGGGGAAAGAATCACGTTTACACGAACGAGTTGTCTTCGATAAGGTCGGAGATGATTGGAAAATGTACCGAAAGAATCCATAAAGAATGATCGAACTCGATCCTGTTATTTTTGAACTCTCGAATGGGATAAAAGTCGTTTATCTCCGGAGAAAAGCACATGTTGCGCACTTGGGAGTGATGATTCACGCTGGATCGCGTTTCGAGCGCCCCGACGAGCAAGGTTTGGCGCATTTTATCGAGCATTGTATTTTCAAAGGAACACAGAAACGTACAGCATTTGATGTCTTTTCTGATCTCGATCGAGTTGGTGGAGAACTCAACGCCTACACCAACAAGGAAGAAATTGCCGTTCATGCTTCGTTCAGAAAAGAGCATTTCTTTATCGCTTCAGAATTGATCGGAGATATCTTGCAAAATGCGACCTTTCCCAAGGAAGAATTGCAAAAGGAGAAAGAGGTTATTTTGGATGAAATTCGGTCCTATCTCGATAATCCTGCAGAGCGCATTCACGACGAATTTGAAGCGCATTTGTACGAAGGGCACTCGCTGGGATACAATATTCTTGGCACGAAAAAATCCGTAAAAGGATTTACGCGCGAGGATATTTTAAATTACATCGATCGATTATTTACACCGAAAAATATGGTCATTTCTTTTGTGGGAGATGTGCCGGAAATGTCGGTTCGTACCATCCTCGAAGAGGAATTCGGTTCGATTCAAGGAGAAGGAAAGCCACACATCGAGCCGCCATTGGTGACTATTCCTCCGTTTCAGATCCGTGAGAAAAAAGCAAATTACCAGATTCATACCTTGGTTGGAGGCTTGGCGCCATCGTATAACGAAGACAATCGTCGCGCAATGACCTTATTGACGAATTTGCTCGGTGGTCCTGCGCTCAATTCACGATTGATTCTTTCCATCAGGGAAAAGTACGGTTACGCATACAATGTAGAAGCCAATTATACGCCTTATTCCGATACAGGATATTGGAATATTTACTTGGGAACAGACAAGAAATACCTAAAGAAAGCGATTAAACTGATTCGAGAAGAATTGGATAAATTGATTGAGGAACCACTTTCAACAGTGGAACTCGAAGAAGCGAAAGAACAGTTGAAAGGACATCTCGCGTTATCATTGGATAGCAACTTGGAGTTGATGTTTAGCTTCGCGAAAAGCGTGTTGATCTTTGGTAAAGTCGATTCCATGAAAGAAATCTATGAAGAGCTTGACAAGATTTCTGTTGAAGATGTCCAAAATGTGGCAAAAACCTACTTTGGTGCCGATCAATTGAGCGAGTTAGTATTTGACTTTTAGTACTTCTCTATAAATCTGAACATTGAGGATTTCGAATTGTTCCTGACTAGTAACTCTCGATAAAATGCAACTTTGGATTTGCTTTGTAAATTTCCGTAACCAACTGCTTTCGATCTTTCACAAAACTCACTTTGTAGTCGGTAAAACCATGAATAGCGAAAGGAGTTTTACTTCGAACAAAGTTATAATTATAACAGAGAACCCAATTACCCCCTTCTTTTTGACGGGGTTGTTTAAGTTTAGTGTGGGATTTATCAAGAGTACCCCCTAAAATAAATAGGGGTTGTTAATAAAAAGTTGTAAAAATTTTGATTTCACCCCTCGTTTTGATGTAGATTTGCAAAAAAAAACAATTTCTCATGTCTAGTAAACGAATGCAAGCGTATCATGATGTACTACATCGAACGCCAAAGCACACAGAGTTAAATCAAAAAGTTTCTGAATTATTTGGTGAAAATGTCTTTCACTCAGAAGTAATGCGCGAGTATCTTCCGGGAGAAGCATATAAGAAAATGAAAGAAGTTGCTCGATCAGGAGCACGCTTGGATCGTAATGTTGCCGATCAGGTAGCGTCAGCGATGAAAGATTGGGCATTAACAAAAGGTGCTACACACTACACACACTGGTTCCAACCATTAACAGGAGCAACGGCAGAGAAACACGATGCTTTCTTCAAGCCAATTGGTCCAGGAAAGGCAATTGAGCAATTCGATGGCGATTTGTTGGTACAACAAGAACCAGATGCTTCGTCTTTCCCGAATGGAGGAATTCGTAACACATTTGAAGCGCGTGGATATACCGCTTGGGATCCATCATCACCAGCTTTTGTAATCGGGAAAACATTGTGTATCCCAACAATCTTCATTTCCTACACGGGGGAAGCATTGGATTACAAAATGCCATTATTGAAAGCGCTACATGCAGTTGATGAAGCAGCAGTAGGTGTGTGTCAATATTTTGATAAGAATGTAAAGAAAGTATCAGCTACACTAGGATGGGAGCAAGAATACTTTTTGGTAGATAAAGCCTATTACAACTCACGTTTGGACCTTCAAATGTCGGGAAGAACTTTATTTGGACATGCTTCCGCGAAAGGACAGCAGTTGGACGATCATTACTTTGGTTCGATCTCAGAGAGAGCAACCGCATTCATGCGTGATTTCGAGACAGAATCAATCCGTTTGGGAATTCCTGTGACAACGCGTCACAATGAGGTAGCTCCAAACCAATTCGAATGTGCGCCAATGTTCGAAGAGTGTAACTTGGCAAACGATCACAACTTGTTGTTGATGGACTTGATGGAAAAGATCGCGCGTAAGCATGATTTCCGTGTGCTTTTGCACGAAAAGCCATTCGCAGGAGTAAACGGATCTGGAAAACACAACAACTGGTCATTGGGAACAGATACAGGTGTCAACTTGTTGGCTCCAGGGAAAAATCCTAAATCGAATCTTCAATTCTTGACTTTCTTCATTAATACAATCAAAGCGATTCATGATCATTCAGGATTGTTGAGAGCATGTATTGCTGGAGCAGGAAACGATCACCGTTTGGGAGCGAATGAAGCGCCGCCAGCGATTATTTCTGTGTTTATTGGTTCACAATTGTCTGCTATGTTGGACAAGATTGAGTCGGATGTGAAGGCTGGAAAAATGACGCCTGAACAAAAAACGGAATTGAAATTAAACATCGGAAAAATTCCACAAATCTTGTTGGATAACACCGATCGTAATAGAACATCACCATTCGCATTTACAGGAAACAAATTTGAGTTCCGTGCGGTTGGTTCTTCTGCCAACTGTGCAGCAGCAATGATTGTGATTAATACAATTATGGCGAACCAATTGAAAGAATTCAAGAAAGATGTTGATGCCCGAATCAAAAAAGGTGAAGGGAAAGACGAAGCGATCTTGAAACAATTGCAAGTATTGATCAAAGAGTCGAAGAAAATTCGCTTCGAAGGAAACGGTTACGGTGACGAGTGGGTGAAAGAAGCGGAGAAACGCGGATTGGCAAACTTACGCGATACACCACGTGCATTAACGGTATGGCACGATAAAAAAGTGGTTAACTTGTTCAACGACATGAAGGTGTTGACTCCACGTGAGTTGGAAGCACGTCAAGAAATCGAATTTGAATCGTATATCTACAAATTGCAAATTGAAGCACGTGTAATTGGCGAAATGGCTATCGGAAGCATTATGCCAGCCGTTGTTGATTACCAAAACAAACTCATCAAAAACATTCAAGGATTATTCGATGTACTTGGAGAAAAGATGGGGAAAGAAGCAGCTGAAGCTCAAATCGATCTATTGAAACGTATTTCGATTCACTTGAATACAATGAAAGATGCATGTGACAACATGTTGGCAGCGCGTAAGAAAGCGAACAAGATCGAAGATATGGAGAAGAAAGCAGTGGCATACTGCGATGAGGTAAAAGTCTACTTCGACGAGATTCGATACCACGCAGATAAGCTCGAAGGATTGGTAGAAGACGAAACATGGCCGCTACCAAAATTCAGCGAGATGTTGTTTACACGTTAATACAACTCAATTGAAATTGTTGAACCGCTCTGACGTTGTTGGAGCGGTTTTTTTGTGCTCTTTAACGGACGGACTATTGAAACTCCTGAGTATTGTTAGTGAGGAGCTTAAATACTATTCTCCTAAGCTCTCGAATATTGTTCGCTCAGGTTCTCGAAGTAGACAAATATTTCTTCAAACTCACCAATAAATCAGCTTGAATTTACCCTTAGAACTAAGGAATCTCATACGCTCCAATATCGGGCGAAGGCGTTGCTCGAGGTACACCGTTTATTCCTATTCCATCCGCAGGTTCACCTGGTGTGTTTGGATAGCTGTCACTTCCTCCACCATGCAAAGGCGAAATAGAGTAGAACAAGAAGTCGTTATCAATTGGATTCACAAAATACGGCTCCTCATTCCATAAATTATCTGGACCAAAGAAGGCGTTATTGTACGTTGTCTCGCTTTTGATAAGGTTATTCTGGAAGTTCAAGTTGAAATTCAAGACGTTCGTTGCATCTGTGGTATCGATCACGAGTTCAGTATCCAAATTTCCATAGATAACACTATTCGTAATTTCTCCTTGATTGATGTGCGTGTAGTACGCCACATCTTGTACTTCATCGTACCCAAGATTACTAATTCCAACAGCAGGCGTTTGTTCTCCAGCAGAACTGTATCCAACTAGGTGACAATGATTGAAACTGAAATCAGCTGCGAATGACGCGAGACCGTATGATACGTTTTTGGAGAAAATGCAATTCTCTGCACGAACGTGAGCGCCAGAGTAGAGTAGAGCTCCTGCGAAGGCGTTGTTTGTAAATATAGAATTCGTCACACGCAGTGTGTAATCAACATTTCCGGGATCTTCGTTGAAGACATGAATTCCAACCGTTCCATTCTTTACAATGCAGTAGTCGATGCGACTCTCTTTCGCGTAGAAAAGGTAAATACCATAGAATTGTCCAGCTACGTCATCATACAGTGATTCCAAACGATCTCCTTGGAAAACGACTTCGTTCCCGAGTTGACCTTCTATGTTCAATGTTCCTTTAAAGTTCGTTAAGCGCGAATTCTTGTGTAGGTAAATTTCTGTTCCCGCAGGAATCGTTAGTGTTGTATTCTCATCGATCACGGCATTTCCGTAAATCACATGAGGCTTATCATTTTGCCATGTTCCTACAACATATTCATTGCTGTGATAATACATGTCTTGTCCCCACACAGCGAGATTTACATATTGGTCTACACCGTTTGTTCTAAATCGGATACTATCTTCAACAACAACAGGGTTGTTCGTATTATTAGGGTCAAGCGTCACTTCAACAAAAACAAACAAGCTGTCTTTTCCTTCCACTTCAATACTTTGAAATTTGGTGCCAGATAATCCATCCACATTCACACGGAAAGGAGAGTTCTCGCCTCCCACCAACTCAATTTCTTCTACCATGATCGTTTTATTGTCATTGTTGTAGAATTTAAATTGTTGCGTCGTGGAACCAATCGTTGTAAAAACAGTGTCAAAAAGAACAGTATCCTTGCTAAAACTCAAATTTCCTTCAGAAAAAGAAAGGGGTTTTCTACAGCTTGAAAGGCCGAAAGAAGCTAAAATAGCTGCTAAAACAACAAAAATAAAAGCGTGTCGTATCATAAACGTGAGTTGTTGTCAAAGTTAACGCAAAAACGGAAAGATTATTCTAATTTTACCCCGATTCGATTTTTTTCCAAGAAAAATTTAAAATCGATTTCCGATTAATTAAAAAGTTTCTATATCTTTGCGACCCCGTTAAGGGATTATTATACAATATTCGTTATGAGAAAAGACATTCATCCAGATAATTATCGATTGGTCGTATTCAAAGACATGTCAAACGACTACAGTTTTGTTTGTAATTCATGTGCTGAATCAAATGAAACAGTACAATGGGAAGACGGAAACGAATATCCATTGATTAAATTGGATATTTCTCACAAGTCGCATCCATTCTTTACTGGAGTTGTTCAGTTTGTGGATACTGCAGGACGTATTGATAAATTCAAAAACCGTTACGGAACTAGAAAGAAAAAATAGTTTCCTACAACAATATTGGACCTCCCAATCATTCCAACAATGGACACTGATTGGGAGGTTTTTTTATGGCTCAATCTTTGTGCAGCATTTACATAGAAGTATATTTGTCACATGAATCGAAACGTCTTAAAATCCTTACTCCTTCTGGTGCTGATCCTCAGTAGTTCCATGTCCTTTGCTGGACGTGTAAAGAAAGGATTTAATGCACTTGAAGTACACGATTACTTCAAGGCTAAAAAGATGTTTACCAAAGGAATGAAGTACAATCCCGAGATCAGTTCGTATGGATTGGCCATTCTTTACTCGCGCGATAATCATGTTTTCTATTCTAAAGATTCAGCCTATCGCTATATCAATTTGGCGAAAACGACGTTTTACGACGCGAAAGCATCCAAACGTGAACGATGGTCGAAAAAGTTCGGCTGGAATATGAACGCGATCGATTCTGTTGAACAAATTATTACAGACCAGTTTTATGCTGCCGCAAAGGAGATAAATACGCCTCAATCGTATAATGACTTCC
>JABXHO010000050.1 GCA_013373595.1 Flavobacteriales bacterium
GGATGTTTTCAAGAAAGAACTTTCTGTCATGATTCGAGAAATCACCGATGAAGTGATCTTCAACACGCCCCACAATGTACAGTTCTTCCAAGAGCCGAAAAAGAAAGCACCGAAGAAACGTGTGAAGAAGAAAATTGACTTGGAAGACATCGACTGTCCGAAGTGTTCGAAAGCAAAATTAATGAAGGGTAAAACGGCCATCGGTTGTTCGAACTTCAAAGAATGTGGATTCAAAGTTCCGTTCGAGTTAATGGGGAAGAAATTAACCGACAATCAACTCAACAAACTACTCACCAAAGGTGATTCAGGAAAAATCAAAGGTTTTGTGAGTCCAGCCGGAGACAAATTGGATGGGAATTTCTTGTTGACAGAGACCTTCAATATTCGTTTCAAGAACGCCAACGAATAATTTCGTTCCAATGAGGACTTAATTTGAACGTTTTTCGGTTTATGCTGTATCATAGGTTGAACACAAACGTATGAAACAATTTCTTTCCATTCTTGCTGTCGCATTCTTTGCGTTAACTTCTAAGGCACAAGATCTTCGCATCATCAAAGACAACATCAATTGCTCGTATGGATTAAAAGATAAACAGGGCAATTGGGTCATCGAACCGATGTATACCCTCATCCAAGAATACAATTCGGGTTATTTTCTCGTAAAAGATCCTCTGGGTGATGGAATTTTAACGCCTTCGGGTAAGTGGTTGGTTCCCTGTGAGTACGATCGTTTTGATGATGATCTTTCAACCTGGGAATTACTCTATGATTACGGATACAGCACAGCTAATCAACGCAGAACAAGCAAAGCCTTTTTCCTTATAGGAATAAAAGGAGACGAAAAACAGCTTATCAATTCGCAGGGGAAGGTCATTTACACCGTAGATGCGAAAGCTGAACTTGAGCGCGACAACGAAGCGCACTTTTTAATTCGTGAAGGCAATCCAGTGAATACAACGTACATCGATACTTCGGGGAGTATATTGATCGATAAGTTCTCAGGGGCAATTCTTCCCTTTCGAGAGCGTGATTACACCTTGCGCAGTAATTCCACAACAAATTACGGGAAGATTGCAGAGGGAGATGTCCGATTAATCAATCAAAAAGGAGAACTTCTCAGTGATAAAGTATTCGATAGGGCAATGTTGATTTTGCGTGACCGCATTTCATTTGAGGTCGATGGTAAACACGGAATAATGGCGCAGGATGGAACGGTACTCATTGAACCTAAATATCGATGGGAAACAGGACTAGGGAATTCTGGCGAGAGTTGGGTAATTCTTGATGAAAATGGGCGCAAGGGAATTATGAAATCAACGGGGCAGGTATTAATTGAGCCACTCTATGATGCACTGTATAAACTCAATGGAGCCAACAATCAGCAAGAAGGATGGATGGTTGAGAAAGAAGAAAAGAAGGGAGTAATTGATGTGTATGGAAACAGGGTCATTCCTTTGAAATACGATAAAATCATCACTTTCTATCCCTATCATCAGAAGCATCGATTGATAAAAACAAACTTTGTGGTTTGGAAAGGGGATAGCATCGGGTATATTCGTCCAGAGGCGAGTAATGCTCCTAAGAAGTTTTACACATATCTTGAGCCAGTTTCGGATTACAATTATAGCTACAAACATTCTGTAGGATTTGGCTTCATCATTAAAGAAAATGGGAAATATGGCATTCTGGACGCATACGGCATGCCTTTTTTGGAGTGCGAGTACGATGAAAGTTTAAAACGCAAAACCACTGATCAGCGTTATTGGTTCATAAAGGGACGTGAACTTGTTGAGTTTGCATTCAATATCAATAAGATTGAAAAGCGTGAATGGGACACTTTTTTGGAGATGGAAGACGAAGCAGTGTATTATTTTAAAGGACTGTACGAAACAGCACAGTTATCGTCGGATCGGACGAGAATTGTCTCCATCAGTAAAGAGAATTATGTATTCACGAAATACGGGAATATGTTCGTGGTAAATCGTGATGCTAAAGGGATTTTGAATATTTACAATCACGTCACGAGAAAAAAGATCAATCTCAGGAATATTCTGTACATCGAGGAACCTACGCAAAATCGTTTTGTGATTCGAACGGGTTCCAATCATGCTGGAGTTGTTGATAAAAATGGAAAGATCATTATTGATACGATGTACACTACGATGGATATTCAGAATGGCGGATTGCATATCTGGGCCTCACAACCGTACTCGAACAGTGGATACAAATGGCTGTTGTTGGATAGCAATGGTGTGCAAATAGTCAAAGCACATTTTGATCAATCGTTTAGAATCAATTCGGGAGATCAGATCGTGAAAGATGGGTATAAAACGGGATTGATGGATACGAAAAACCTAAAATGGAAGATCGTACCAACCCATCCCTGTTTGTACAAGATGGTGGATCAATATTACGCAACAATCACGAAGGAAAGAAAGAAAGGAGTTGTTCGTGCAGACGGAAAGTATGTGATTGAGCCGATTTACGATACGGTTATTTTATTAGCTGGAAATGCAACCATTAACGGGAATGTTCGAAAGGGGGAGGCGCCTGAGTTCTATTGGTTAGTACGTCGAGGAAATCGGGAGTTAATGATTGATCAGGATGGAAAAATCAGTTGGTTAAATGCCATTCGTTCGCTGAAGGAATCGTTGTTGTTTACAGATACATGGGTGATGAAATCCTATAACCAAATCTGGAATTTCCCTGTACTGAACTATGCGCCATCACTGCACTTTTTGAGAGGATTGTCTCCCGAACAAGTTCAAGAGAAAAAGTCAGCTTTATGGCAGAACGTAAAAATTAAATCGGTCATTTTTGACACCATTAACAATGAGTGGGAAGCAAGAAAAGTCAATTGCAATCAAGGGAACCCGACCTACGGATGGGTAACAACGCAAACGACTGATAAAAAGATGAATGAGCTCTTGGAAATGTGCCAATGTGCAGTACGAAACAGGTATGGAGGCAGTGGGGGAACGGTAAGTTACAAGTTGATGTCAGTCGGTTCCAAGTTTGCGACACTCGCAAAAGAGTATCCGCATTACTCTGCAGGTTGGCGACATCATATTTCCCAAGCTCCAGTTGCAAGTCCAACAGACGAATATTGGAATTTTGTTGATAGAGATGGTGTCATAAAGTCAATTGAATTAAATGATATCTTTCCGAACAACGCGACGCTAATGGACGAATTTATTGAAGCACTTCAACAACGAGATGAACTCAAACTGGAATGTTCTTCGGTGGAAAATATGCTAGAAATGGTACGCGGAAGATTCAGGTTGACGGAAGATGGTGTCTCGCTGTACTTGGATCGAAGTCGCACGAGCATATACGAAGCGTACAGTCCAATTGAACTCTATATTCCACTGGAAAATCTATTAAAGCACGAGGAATCGAAATGGATAGTTCCTATTCTAAAAGCAGAGTAATTGAGAAATTGGTATCTTGGAAAAAAATAAACGTATGAAACAACTCCTAACTTTAGCAACTTTACTAGTGCTTTCATCACCACTTTTTGCTCAAACGCCTGAAGAAAAAGCAGTGGAATTGAAAAATGAAGCCATTAAAACAATGGATGAAGGCAACACTGAAAAAGCACGTAAACTTTTAGAAGAGGCGAAAAAATTGGACCCGAATGATCCAACTTACGATTACGAAATTGCCTTTTCCTACAACATCGATAAAAATTACAAGGAAGTCATTAAAATCTGTAAGAAATTGACCAAGCACAAGGACAAATTCCCAGAGGTATATCAAATGATGGGGAATGCCTATGATTACGATGGAAATTCGAAAAAAGCCATTCAAACGTATGATAAAGGATTAGATTTATTTCCAAATGCTGGAAACTTATACCTGGAAAGAGGAAACATGGAACTGGTGCAGGGAAACTACAATGAAGCACTTGATTACTACATAGAGGGAACAAAAAGAGATCCCATGCATTCGTCAAATTACTACTGGTGTTCAAAACTTTACTTGAGTTCGGAAAACGAATACCTTGGAATGATTTACGGTGAGTTATTCATGAACTTGGAACGAAATTCAAAGCGTACAGTGGAAATCAGTAAACTACTTTACGATACCTACGATTCGGAAATTTCATTTGAAGGAGATACAACGGCAAGTGTGAGTTTTGCATCGAACAATATTGAAATTTCAGTAGAGGGAGGTGATCCAGATGGTGCAGCAGAGGCTTTATTGGCAGCACTTACGCAAAAGACGTATGGAACAATGGTCTACGAAATGACGCTTGTTCTCTCACTTGTTGGAGAAGATGAAATCAGTTTGGAATCATTGAACAGAATTCGAACGAAATTTGTGGAGAATTATTACGCCAACGATAAAGACGAGGAGTTTCCAAACGTACTTTTCGAATACCAGAAGAAAGTGCAAGATGCAGGACACATGGAAGCATACAATTACTGGATTCTCTCACAAGGAAACGATGCCGAATTCGATTCGTGGATGACGGATAATGAAGATAAGTGGGATGCCTTTATTGATTGGTTCCTCCCAAATGGAATTCAACTAGACGAAGATCATAAATTCGTTCAGCCTTAATAAAAGTCAATCAGAGGTGGCTGAGCGGAGCCGAAGCCACCTCAAAAATCCTTTCTTGCGGTAGTTGAACTCTTTATCTGAACTGCTTCGGAGTTAACTTTTCTTTGGCATTTTGAGCAATCTCAAGAATTCTCTTTTGTCGTGTCTCTGGTCGTTTCGCAGAAATCACCCAGTACAATAATATCTTTTTCGTCGATTTACTGAAAGCGTCGAAGTGGTCGAGTGCAGCTTCATGTTTTCTGAGTGCTTCTTCCAAATCTTTGGGTACAATTAAAGCTTCTACGTCATCAAGAAGTGTCCAAGAACCATTTTGTTTGGCTGTCTCAATACTGTCGACACCCGCTTGTGTCATTTTTCCGTTTTTCGTGAGTTGTTCGACCTTTTCTTTATTGACTTTCGACCAGTTGCTAGTGGGTTTTCGCTTGGAAAAATATTGCATATAGCTTTTGTCGTCAATCGTCTTTTTAGTGCTGTCAATCCAACCAAAACAAAGTGCTTCATCCACCGCATCACTCCAGCTAATCGATGGAATTTTTGTGGCGGTTTTGTAATAAATGAGCCAAATTGACTGCTTTGTAACATGGTTTTGCTCTAACCAATTGCGCCATTCGTCCTGACTTTTCGGGTAGAATGTTTCGATTTCCTTTTTGCTCATGTTCTACGAAAATAACATCATTACCAGAAAATGAATACACTATCTTCTTTCTGTTCGGTTTTTGGGATGTACATGCTTGTGTCTACTTGCTCAGCCGGCATCATTTTTCTATGTTCTCTTTCTGATTGATCAAAAATGGAAATGTCATCCTGTGGACTTGAGTCCAGTTGTTCATTCGCATGTTCTGACGAAGATGTTGTTTCTTCGCGGTTTACAGATCGTGAGCTATTCGACTTGATAGAAGGTGTTAAGTTTTCAACGGCTTCCTGGACTTCGATTTTTTGTTCGACATTTTTCTGTTCTATAGTCGATACGGATGCCGAAATGGGTTTCGATCCTTGCGTCAAACTAAGTACAAGCAGGGCAGTAGTGAATAAAACGCCAAATCGCATCCATTTGCCATTCATATTGAAGCCTATTTTTCCTCCTTTGGTAACGGGCAACTCGGCATCCAACTGCTTGGAAAGTTTTTCCCATCCTTCTGGATTGTATTCGATGGGAATACGTGAAACGGTTTCTACGACTTCTTTGCGTAGCGCGTCGGTATAGTTAGTGTGTTCTAGCATGTGAGTTCTTTTTCAATAATCCAGTTCTTCATTTTCTTTCGTGCGCAATGCAGATGCCATTTTGAGTTGGCCACAGAAATCGACAATAGTTTGCTAATCTCCTTGTGTGAATACCCTTCGATAATAGAAAGGTTAAAAACAGCTTTTTCCTGCGGAGGCAGTGTGTCGATAAGTTTTAAGATGTGACTTGGATCATCTTCGATTAAATTTCGGGTAGAATCTTCATCTGGTAAGGTGGCCATGGTGACGTGCTTCTCATTAAACGATTTTCGACTTCGAATGAAATCGATCGATTCATGAACCACTATGCGTTTTATCCAACCAGCTAAATTTTCGGAAGTACCGTTAAAAGTGTCGATCTTCTTCAATGCTTTGAGCATGGATTTGTTCAGGACGTCCTCTGCATCAAACGTATTGATGACATATCGAAGGGCTACGCGCATCAGATAAGGATAGACCGAACGGTACAGTTCTTCCTGCGCCGCTCGGTCATTTTTTCGACAACCTTCAAGTATTTCAGGTGCAATTTCCATTCACTTAAAAGAATATAGATGCTTTTAGGGATAAGTTTGAGATGTGCTTATTCTTCAAGATCTCATCATTCGACTGTCTACGTTTTTTTCCTCCCATGTAGTTGTAGCCTAGTCCAATTGTCATACCAATGTTATCGGTGAAATTCAAGCGGTAGCCAATGCTCGGACTGAAGTAAACTCCATTCGAAATATAGGTTGGGACTCCTTCTTCTACACGCTCGGAATCAAAGTAAACTTGATACCCAAGAGAACATGAGAATAGAAGTGATAGACGTCCCTCAAGTGATGACTGTAATGCATATCGAAATTCCCCTGTAAAAGCGGTTGAGTTGTAATAATAGACTCCAGGTCCTGCATGAACGTAGGCACCAATACCAGCTTGTATTTTCGGGGTGAATTTTCGGAGTAGTCCTGCGCCAGCTCCGTGGTGATACCAACTTCCTCCGTTAATCGAATAGGAGAAATACATCGAGTAAGTGTTTTGATTGAATCGGCTCAAGGGCATTTCATCCAGTTGTGTTTCTTCACTTGTTGCATTGGTTTCAGTTTGAGGGACCGTTCGCAATACAGCGATGTCTTTATAGTTGAATGTTAATGTATCGTTCGAAGGTTGTTGTAAGAGTTTGAGATGTTTTCCCGGATGTTGTTCGATTATCGTTCCCTGATGAGAGGTTCCATTGTTGAGTTCCACAATGTCTGGTCCCATTGTTTGTGCGGAGCTAATCGAAGCTAAAAAGGTAAAAGATAATAGTAAGGTGAGCTGAGTATACGAGTATTTAATTGATGTAAGGTTCATAATATTTTAGTTTTAATTGTATCTAATTAGTGAGCTCACCTAATTGACGAGACGAAATAAAAGGTGGATAGAAAAAAGAGCATTTTTTTATTCAATGGGTGAAGTTTTGAGGTCAAACACCGCTAGGGCAACATCAAATCAGCCGACAAAACTACGAATTCGGCAGGGTAATCTCCGAAAAACTAGAATGTCAGATTGTCGAAAAGTCGAAATATCGGAACATCGAACAATCCATCCAAAATCCCTACCTTTGCCGCTCACTTTTTGTTATGGCAGATACTCGTTACAATTTACGCGGAGTTTCCGCAGGAAAAGAAGACGTTCACAACGCAATTAAGAACGTCGATAAAGGACTTTTCCCACAAGCATTTTGCAAAATCGTACCCGACTATTTGAGCGGAGATGAAGACTATTGCATCGTTATGCATGCGGACGGAGCAGGAACAAAATCTGCCTTGGCGTACATGTACTGGAAAGAAACAGGCGATGTGTCTGTTTGGAAAGGAATCGCTCAGGATGCTCTCATCATGAATATTGATGATTTATTGTGTGTGGGGGCAACCGACAACATCTTGCTTTCATCGACGATTGGGCGTAACAAAAACTTGATTCCAGGTGAAGTAATTTCTGCCATCATTAATGGAACAGAAGAACTCCTCGAAGGATTAAGAACACAAGGAATCGGAATTCACTCAACAGGAGGAGAAACTGCAGACGTTGGAGATTTGGTTCGAACAATTATCGTTGATTCAACGGTAGTGTGTCGCATGAAACGATCTGATGTGATTTCCAACAGAACAATTCAAGATGGTGACGTAATTGTTGGCTTGGCATCATTTGGACAAGCAACATACGAAGATGAATACAACGGAGGAATGGGGAGTAATGGATTGACTTCTGCTCGTCATGATGTATTCAATAAAACATTGGCGGAGAAATATCCAGAAAGTTTCGATCCTGCTGTGCCATCTGATTTGGTGTATTCAGGATCAAAAAACTTGACAGACGAAACAGCAACGTCTCTCGATGCAGGAAAAATGGTATTGTCACCAACAAGAACCTACGCGCCAATTATCAAGAAGATTCTAGACAATCACCGATCAGATATCCATGGAATGGTTCACTGTTCGGGAGGAGCGCAAACAAAAGTGCTTCACTTCGTGAATGACGTGCATGTCATCAAAGACAAGCTTTTCCCAACGCCACCATTGTTCGAAATGATTCAGAAAGAATCGGGGACAAGCTGGGAAGAAATGTACAAAGTGTTCAACATGGGACACCGTATGGAACTGTATGTTCCGCAAGAAGTTGCTGAGGACATCATGGCGATTTCCAAAGAGTTTGGTGTAGATGCTCAAATTGTTGGACGAGTAGAAGCAGCCGACACGAAAAAATTAACGATCAAATCACCACACGGTGAATTTATATACGCGTAAACATGAATGATTTACTCCAAAAATTAGAAGCCATTCACTTCCGCTTTATCGAAGTAGGAAAGTTGATTGTGGATCCAGATATTATCGCGGACATGAAGCGCTATGTCAAATTGAACAAGGAGTACAAGGATCTGGAGGAAATCGATAAGATGTACAAAAGCTACAAGGATCTATTGGATAACCTCGAGAGTTCAAAAGAACTGCTAGCGGAGGAAACGGACCCTGAAATGCGCGAAATGGCAAAGATGGAAATCGATGAACTGGAAACGGCTCGACCAGAAATGGAAGAAACGATCAAGTTTATGTTGATTCCTAAAGATCCAGAAGATGAGAAAAGCGCCATCATGGAATTGCGTGCAGGAACTGGAGGAGACGAAGCGTGTATTTTTGTGGCCGATTGTTTCAGAATGTACACCATGTTCTTCAAGGAGCAAGGATGGTCGTATGAAGTCGTAAACACGAACGAAGGTGGAACGGCAGGATACAAAGAAATTACATTGAATATTGATGCTCCTGCAGCATATGGAGTCTTGAAGTTCGAATCGGGAGTACACCGTGTACAACGTGTGCCTGAAACAGAATCACAAGGTCGTGTCCACACTTCTGCCATTACGGTGGCTGTGTTGCCAGAAGCGGAAGAAGTCGATTTTGAGTTGAACATGTCAGATGTTCGTCGTGATACTTATCGCGCATCAGGAGCGGGTGGACAGCACGTCAACAAGACAGAGTCTGCCATTCGTTTGACACACATTCCAACGGGAGTTGTCGCTGAATGTCAAGATGGTCGTTCACAGCACAAAAACCTTGAGAAAGCGATTTCAATGTTGCGCTCAAGATTGTACCAAATTGAATTGGACAAGCTCCAAAATGAACGTGCCGAACACAGAAAATCGTTGGTTTCAACAGGAGATCGCTCGGCGAAAATCAGAACCTACAACTATCCGCAAGGACGTGTAACGGATCACCGTATCAATAAAACGCTCTATAAATTAGATGCTTTTATGAATGGTGATATCATGGAAATGATCGATGCGCTGAAAATGGCCGAAAATGCCGAAAAATTGAAGAACGAGCAAATATGACACGAGCAGAACTGATTGAACAGATTCGATTGAAACGTTCCTTCCTCTGCGTGGGACTTGATACAGATTTGGATAAAATTCCACCGCATTTGTTGGAGACGGAAGATCCACTTTTTGAATTCAATAAGGCAATTATCGACGCAACAAAAGATTATTGCGTGGCCTACAAACCGAATGTCGCATTCTACGAATGTCACGGACCCAAAGGATGGGAATCGCTTCAAAAAACATTGGATTACATTCCAGATAACATCTTTACCATTGCCGATGCAAAGCGTGGCGATATCGGAAATACCTCAAATTATTACGCGAAAACTTTCTTCGATTACCTCGATGCAGACTCCGTAACGATTGCGCCATACATGGGATCGGACAGCGTAACACCGTTCTTCGAATATCCAGGAAAATGGGTAATTCTTTTGGCTTTAACGTCTAATAAAGGAGCGCTAGATTTCCAGTTTATCGGGGACATCAACAACGTTGAGTTGTACAAGAAAGTACTCACGAAGTCGCAAGAGTGGGGAACCGATGAAAACTTGATGTATGTGGTTGGAGCAACGCGCGCTGAAGGAATTGGTGAGGTGAGAAAACTCGTTCCGAATCACTTTTTCTTAGTACCAGGCGTTGGTGCACAAGGCGGATCACTCGAAGATGTAGCGAACTACGGTTGGAACGAGGATTGTGGCCTTTTGGTGAACTCTTCACGTGGAATTATTTACGCGTCGAAGGAACAAGATTTTGCTGAGAAATCGGCAGAGGCTGCCAAAGCCATTCAGCAACAAATGGCAACTATTCTCGAAGAGAAGAATTTCTAAAGAGTATCTTTTTTAGGCGTTTCCGGAGCTATCGGGAAACTTTGTGCTTATTTTGCTCGCAGGCGGATGGTATTTCCCCATGTAGATTTTTGTTTTGAACCTGTTAGTCAAAGCACTTTTCGATTAATGCTGAAAAATTCGAGAGCCTACTTCTATCGAGCAAGCTGTTACAATGCATATCTGGTACGGGATTGGAGTGAATTGCCGATTCAATAACAATACAAGAACACATGGAACGCATTCAGTATAGGTGAAAATCGTGTATAGTGGAAGTTTGGTTGTAGATTCATCGAACAAGTTGAGAAGCAAAGCGATGAATAGGAGTTGACGATGCGCGAAAAATTGTTAATCTTTTGTTAAGGTAAATTTTCCTTCGAGATAGTCTATTTTCCTTATGCACGCCTAGAATTCAAGGGCGTATAAATAATTCATTCGAAAAAATGACGCATCGCAACTTCTTTTCCTTGCTCAGTTTGAGTTTCAGGCGCTTTATTGAGTAAATAATTTCTTTGTCCCCGAATATATTATAGTACCTTTGTGCATTCGAATTAACGGAAACCAGGTATTTATGTGGCAATTTGTTGCTAATTTAATTTTGCGGAATCGGTTGATAATCATTGGGTTATTGACGCTTCTAACTGTGTTTTTAGGCTACAACGCGATCACGGGATTAAAACTCGATAATCGCTACGGAGTTCTCCTTCCAAAATCGGCTCAAGCAAGTATCGACTACCAACGCTTTCAAGAGATGTTTGGTGAGGAAGGCGGTGTTCTCGTCGTTGGAATCCAGACAGATTCGCTTTATACAGAAGATCGTTTCCGAAAATGGAAAGAGTTAGGTGATTCAATTCTTAAGTTAGAAGGAGTAGAGTCGGTTGTGTCAGAAGCCAATCTATTCAGCGTTTTCAATAACCAGGAGAAACGAAAATTCGAAGCAAAACGTGTCTTTTCAGACGTAACATACAAGGAAAAATCCATTGATTCCATTCAAAGAGAGATTCGCGAGAATCCGATGTACAAAGACTTGCTCTTTAACGACAAGAATGCATCCTTGATGATGGTGGAAATTGATGGGAAATTCCTTCTCGATCAAAAGAAAGCCAACGTTGTGCTCGATATTGAAAATTTAGCGTCGCAATACAATGACGTTTTCGGTCAAGCACGCTTCGCAGGATTGCCGCATTTACGTGTGATTATCGGGAAACGAGTGGTGAAAGAAATGTACGTCTTTGTCGGTTTACTGATATTGGTTACATCATTACTTCTTTTCCTCTTTTTCCGATCATTGAAGGTAGTTTTCATCTGTAACCTAGTGGTTGTGGTTGCGGTAATCTGGTCCATTGGATTAATTGGGGCGCTCAGCTTCGATTTAACCATCATCATGGCGTTGATTCCTCCGCTTATGATCGTGATTGGAATCCCAAACTGTATATTCCTGATAACGAAATACCATCAAGAGGTCAAGGAACACGGAAACAAAGTGAAGGCACTCACGCGTGTAATTCGCAAAATCGGAACGGCAACATTCCTTACCAACCTTACAACATCTCTCGGGTTCTTAACCTTTGTAACAACAAACTCTCCGAAACTCATCGAGTTCGGTATTAGTGCATCGTTGAACATCATTTTGGTGTTTGTGCTGTCAATTTGTATTCTGCCAATCGTATTGTCTTTCTCTAAGAAACCTAAGCAGAAACATTTGATGCACCTCGACCGCCGTTTGGCTGTTGGGTTACTCAATAATCTTGTTCACATCGCAGGGAATCATCGTAAATGGGTCTACATCGTTACCATTGGGGTAGTGGTGTTCAGTATCATTGGGATGATGCGCATCGAGGCAACAGGAAATTTGACGGGTGATTTACCTCCAGGTGATCAAATCCTGAAAGACGTTGAATTCATTCAAGATAATTTCGGAGGTTCTATTCCATTCGAAATCATGATCGATTACAAGGAAAACAGCCGCTTGCAAAAGAAGCACACACTGCTTTCCATTGATAGTATTCAACGACGTTATTCGAAAGATACCTTGTTCACACGCTTTGTTTCGATTGTGGATGTGCTCAAAGGTGCGAACATGGCCTATCATAACAATGATGTTGACCAGTTTACACTCGTTACCAGCAAACGAAAGCTTCGAACACTTAAAAACTACATCGATAGTTCACTTGTAACGAACTCAAATGGGGCTGGAATGGCTTTGAATGAGTTCATGGATACAACCAATCACGTGCTTAGAATTCGTTCCCAAATGATGGATATCGGATCTTACGAAGTCAGTGACATTGTAGACTCGATGGAGGTGCAAATGGATGGTATTCTCAATCCGGATAAACAACAAATTGAGAAATATTACCGCCTTGCAACGAAGAAAAAGGACAATAAATACTATGATTCCATTGTGTTCGAATACCCTTCGGTATTTAATGCACTTACAAAGATTGTTTCCGATGGTGACGATGAGAAAGTAGCGGAATTCGATATGGATCCAGACCTTATCAAAGAAGAATTTGGAAAGAAAGGATTTAAAGATGATTTGCGCGAAGCTATCGACAACGAATACTACGATGTTACCATTACAGGAGTGTCGAAGGTAGCATCTGAAGGAACGAAATACTTGGTGTTTAACTTGATGACGAGTTTGATCTTTGCGATCATCGCCATTGCAGTATTGATGTCCATCTTATTCCGCTCTTGGAGAATGGTGCTCGTTTCTTTAGTGCCGAACTTTATCCCGTTGTTGTTTACAGCAGGAATTATGGGATGGTTTGGAATTCCATTGAAGCCATCAACACTTCTTGTATTTAGTATTGCCTTCGGAATCTCTGTAGATGATACCATTCACTACCTTGCAAAGTACCGTCTTGAGTTAAAGTCGAAACAATGGGACTTGAAAGAGTGTGTCATGATGGCCATTCGCGAAGCAGGATTGGGAATGTTCTACACGTCCATTGTACTCTTCTGTGGATTCTCGATGTTCAGTTTCTCTCAATTCGGAGGAACACAAGCTCTAGGTTTACTCGTTTCGTTGACCTTGTTGATTGCCATGATTACCAACTTGGTGTTATTACCTAGTTTGTTACTTTCACTAGAGCACAGGTTAACCACAAAATCGTTCGAAGAACCATACTTCGATGCTTACAACGAAGAAAGCGATATCGACTGGGAAGATGTGGATGTTCTTCCGAATCCACACGATGGACCCAACGCAGAAAAATCAACTGAAAGCTAGTCGCAGAGAGTTCTGTTGAAAGTTGCTCGACTAGTTGGTTTTGAATATCTTTAGCGCAAACGAATTTTCATTATGAAAGGAATTATTCTGGCCGGTGGATCTGGAACACGTTTGCATCCGCTAACGCTTGCTGTGAGTAAACAACTCATGCCTATTTACGATAAACCAATGATTTACTATCCGCTTTCTGTTTTGATGGCGGCAGGAATCAAAGATATATTGATCATTTCAACTCCACACGATCTCCCCAACTTTCAAAAACTCTTAGGTGACGGAAAAGAATTGGGGTGTAATTTCGAGTACGCTGAACAGGTAATTCCCAATGGACTGGCGCAAGCATTTGTAATCGGTGAAGAATTTATTGGAGACGACAAGGTAGCGCTCATTCTGGGAGATAATATCTTCTACGGAGCAGGTATGGGTAATTTACTCAAAGAAAATGCAGATCCCGAGGGAGGTGTTGTTTATGCTTACCATGTGAGTGATCCAGAACGATACGGTGTGGTGGAGTTTGATGATGAGATGAACGCTATTTCCATCGAGGAAAAACCAGAAACACCTAAGTCTAATTTTGCAGTTCCAGGATTGTATTTCTACGATAATTCAGTTGTTGAAATTGCGAAAAATCTTGAGCCTTCAGCTCGTGGCGAGTATGAAATCACCGATGTAAATGCGGAGTACTTGCGTAGAGGTCAGTTGAAGGTGGCTGTGATGAATCGTGGAACAGCTTGGTTGGATACAGGAACATTCCCTTCGTTGATGCAAGCTGGACAATTTGTTCAGGTGATTGAGGAACGACAAGGACTCAAAATTGGTTGCATCGAAGAAGTGGCATACCGCAATGGATTTATCACTGCAGAGCAATTGGAAGCGTTAGCAAAACCGCTGCTAAAAAGTGGTTATGGCGATTATTTGATGAGCATTCTTTCGTAATGGATATAAAAAAATACACGGCGCTCATCGATGGAGAGTTGAGCCAAATTGGTTTCCCTGATTCCCCGAATCAATTATACGATCCCCTTCGCTATTTTTTGCAGATAGGAGGGAAGCGCATTCGCCCCATGTTGACCTTGTTAGGAGCTGAACTTTTTGGTGGAACCTACGAAAAGGCAATGTCGCAGGCATTGAGTATAGAAGTGTTCCATAACTTCACCTTGATTCATGACGATATCATGGATGAAGCGCCGTTGAGAAGAAATTTCCAAACAATTCACGAAAAGTGGAACCGAGATGTCGCTATTTTATCAGGAGATGTCCTGATGATCAAAGCATACCAATTACTCGGGCAAATTGAGGGGAAACTGCTTCCTGATGCCTTTGCTTTGTTTAACAAAACAGCAATTGAAGTGTGTGAAGGTCAGCAAATGGACATGGATTTCGAACAACGCTCTGATGTTACCATTGACGAATACATTGAAATGATCCGCCTGAAAACTTCTGTTTTGTTAGGGTGTGCCCTAGAAATGGGAGCAATTGTTGCGGAAGCCTCTTCGAATGATCGTGCATTGATTTATGACTTCGGTCAACACATTGGGATTGCCTTCCAAATTCAAGACGATATCCTCGATTTGTATGCGAACCCAGATAAGTTTGGGAAGCAAGTCGGAGGAGATGTTATCGCCAACAAAAAAACAATGTTGCATTTGACAGCCGTTCAGAATGCTACAAAAGAACAATTGGAAGTTCTTAAGCAATTGCAGAACGAGGACAATGTTGAACTAAAGGTAGATCGAACTCGACGACTTTTTGATCAACTAGACATCCGTTCGCTATGTGAAGCGCGCATGCAAGAACATTACGATATCGCGATGCAATCTCTTGCAAAAATCGAAGTAGAAGAAGCACAAAAAGCAAAACTCATCGGCTTGGCTAATTTCTTAATGAATCGAGAGGTTTAGGAAATAAAAATGGGGTGAAGACATTGCATCAACCACCCCACCTCAACTATATTAGAGCCTTATCTTTTTTGTAGGATTTTATCCAATACTTCGTCTTTATCGAGCTTTTTGGTGCAGAAGAACCAATCTTTACAATCGAGGTCTTCATCTTCCATTCGGTCTTTTGCGGTACCACAAGAACCTGCAGGTCCAATAATGACGTCATCTCCCGGTTGCCAATCTGCTGGAGTAGCAATATCGAATTCATCGGCCGCCTGCAACGCGATAATCACACGGTACAACTCGTCAAAATTTCTTCCCAAACTGAGTGGGTAGTAAATAATTGATCGAATAATTCCTTTTGGGTCGATGAAGAATACGGCACGAACGGCTTTCGTTGTATCTTCATTCGGTTGAATCATTCCATACTTTTTCGCAACATCCATGGTGATGTCTTCGATTAATGGGAATTTGACATCAACGTCTTTCATTCCTTTGTATTCAATCTTTTCCTTAATCGTTCTCAACCACGCAATATGACTGTACAAACCATCGATGGATAATCCAACCAACTTACAGTTGGCATTCGCAAACTTATCTTCCATCGTAGCGAAAGTCATGAACTCTGATGTACACACAGGTGTAAAATCTGCTGGGTGACTAAAAAGAATAACCCACTCGCCTTCATAATCCGCTGGAAAGTTGATTTCTCCTTGCGTTGTAACGGCTGTAAATTCGGGTGCTGTATCGCCTATACGTGGCATGCTAAACACTTCTTGTTCTATATTTTCTTCCATTGTTATTGATTTTAATTATTGTCTTCTCCGAAGGTAACTCAATCATATGCGCGGGGCAGTAACACTTGTTACAGGAGTCGAGAAAAGTGAAAATTCATGAAAATCATGTGCCCGACCGCAATTTTTTCAAATCAAAGGCCACTAAATAGTATCTTGAAAGCAACAACGTGATATTGACGGAACAAGAATTCATACGATGTGCACAACGCAACAAGGATGAGGCATTCGCTTATCTCACAGATGCCTATGCGCAAAAGGTGTATGGAAGTTGTTTGCAAATGCTCCGAAATACAGAAGATGCGGAGGATTTGGTGCAAGAAGTGTTTACCTCGATCTATCTCTCGCTGGATTCATTTGGAGGCAAGTCAAAACTGTCGACATGGATTTACGCTGTAACGCAGAATAAAGCCAAGGAATTTCTTCGTAATAAGAACCGATTGAAACGAAAAGGGTCGTTGACGGTTTTGGACGAATATTCGGAAGGTTTTAGTGGTGCGACCATCAATTTCAATCATCCTGGAGTGCAACTAGAGGATAAGGAAAAGGCACAGGTGTTATTTCGTGCAATTGATTCACTAGCAGAAAATCAAGCGGAGGCATTTCGTTTAGCGAAGATTGAGGGATATAGCTACGCGGAGATTGCTGAGATGATGGAGTTAAGTGTATCATCAATAGAATCACTTTTGTTCCGTGCAAATAAACGTTTACGGATCATTTTGGGAGATTTCTACAATAAAAGTAGATCGTGAGCGCAAGATTTTGAATAAAAGAACAACAAAAGAACTAGATATGAAGGAAGAACAACAATGGATTGAGGACATCGTTTCGGTTTCGGAGAGAATCAAAACTCCTGAAATTCCAATGGATGTGCTTCAACGGATTAAACAGATTCCATCGAGAGCTAAATCAACGGTGGATTTGGTACCAAAACGAACAATTTGGTTGGTGGCGGCAAGTATTGCTGCGCTTGTTGCAATTAATATTTATGCTTCGCGCACTACGCAAACAACCAACGAATCAAGTAATTCATTTGGAGAAACTTATTTCTCTCATTTAAAACAATTGTAATGGAACGCAAGAGATTGTACAAACTTATCATCGCTGTACTGGTAATTCTCAATATTGGGTTAGTGGCCTTTATGTTTTTATCCAAACCTCCGCATCCTGGTCCACCACCCCATGAAGGGATTCTGGCGCGTGAGCTAGGGATTGAAGGGCAGTATGTAGCGAAGATTGATGTCTTGGAAAAAGAGCATCATCGAGAGAAGCAAGCCTTGATGAAAAAAGACCGCGAATTACATGAAACGCTGTTTTCGAAGATCGGAACGGATGAAGATGTTACTTCGCTCCAAGCGGAAATTGAAAAGAATCATGCACAGATCGAAAAAATAACCTATGATTTCTTTAATGAGGTAGCGATGTACTGCACAAAGGAACAGCGCGCTGAACTCAAGGAAACGATCTATCATGCGTTTCATCAAATGAGAGGACCAAGAAGGTGAGACAAAGTCTTTTTATAGGTCTCTTTGTGTGGATGTCGTCTTTCATACACGCCCAAAAGGAAATTCAGTTCGACTGTACGTCTCACCAACTGACGGAAGGATATGAGATTTCTATTTTACGGTTTTATGTGTCGAATATTCAAGTCAAAAGTACCGATGGACGTTGGTATTCAGATCAGGTTGATGCTCATCTCATCGACAAGGAAGTTCCCAGTTCTTGGACTATTTCTCTTGTTGATTGTCCTAAAAATCTGGACATCGATTCTGTAGTGTTTGTACTCGGCACCGACAGTTTGACAAATGTTTCCGGTATCCTAGATGGAGATTTAGATCCGATCAAAGGAATGTATTGGTCGTGGAATTCGGGGTATATCAATGTGAAAGTGGAAGGAAAAGAACAAGCAACGAATACTGCTTTTGAATATCATTTGGGAGGATATCTACCACCGTTTTCGACGGCAAGAGAAATTCGATTAAAGACTTCAACTGCAAATTCACTACGCATTTCGGTTGACGTATCTCGATTTTTGAAAAATGCCAAGGTAGAAGAGAGGTTGGAGGTAATGATTCCAGGACCTGAGGCATCGAAATTGTCTAGTCACTTATCAACTTGTTTTTCGATTGATTAAATTATCATTCATAGCATTCCTGATTGGAGCAGTGTCATTTTCTGCTCTTGACGAGAATTGGTTGAGTCCATCACAACGTGCACAAATCGATTCTTGGCCTGATCCTGTGTATAATTTTGCAGAAAATCCGATTTCCGAAGATGGATTTCAGCTAGGACGTAAATTGTTCTATGATCCGATGCTCTCGCGAGACCAAACAATTTCCTGCGCAAATTGTCATCTTCAATATACAGGCTTTACGCATGTAGACCACGCAGTCAGTCATGGAATTGAAGGAAGAAAAGGAACGCGCAACTCGCCTGCTCTAATCAATCTAGCATGGAATTCTTCATTTCATTGGGATGGAGGAGTCAACCACCTCGACGTGCAAGCAATCAACCCCATCGAACATTTCGCAGAAATGGATAATACCTTGGAAAACGTACTGAATTATGTAAACGGAAATCCAGAATATCGATCTGCTTTCTTTCATGCTTTTGGAGATTCAATGGCTACGAGTAAAACCTTGCTCAAAGCCTTTTCTCAATTTACGACTTCTCTTGTTTCATCCGATTCGAAATACGATCAATACATACGCGGAGAAGTGGGTTTTACTGAACAAGAAAAAAATGGATTGAGGCTATTCGACAATTTTTGCAACAGATGTCATACGGCGCCACTTTTTAATTCAAATCGATACGCAAGTAATGGTTTGCCAATTGATACGATGTACAACGATGTAGGACGCTACGCAATTACAAAACAGGGAAGCGATTCACTTCAATTTCGAATTCCCACATTGAGAAATATCGAGCATACTTATCCGTACATGCATGACGGTAGATTCCGAAAATTGCGTGAGGTAGTGAAGCATTACGCGGAAGAATTGGATCGATCCAATCCGTATCTCAGTGAAGAACTGAAGTCAGAAATGAAGTTGAGCGAAAACGAACAAAAAGACCTGATTGCCTTCCTGTGTACACTGACCGATCGAACTTTTTTGTACAACCGCAGGTATAGTTTTCCAAATTAATTTCCATCGACCGCAAGTTTGATCTTCTCTTGGTCACTAAATGGATAAATCAATAAACTATGAAGAAGAAAACGTCACTATTTATATTGCTTGCTTTTTCTAGCACTGCTTTCGCACAAAGTCCATCGATTACTTCCTGGCTTCAAAATACGACAGCAACGGGATCATATTATATGTCTGGAAATTCAACAGCGATCGATAATGGAATCGAGGTGAACTGTCAACAAGTTGAATACTCAAATGATTGGGTCTACATTTCAACGCATGGAATTCCATCGTACCCGACAGGTCCTTTCCTGGATGGTAACCCTTCGCAAGCTGAAGACCAAGATGTCATTTATCAATTTCCGTTGATTCCGACACCGAATACAGGAACGCCAACCGAAACGACACCCGGCAATGTCGGAGTGTTTATCAATGGAGTGTCTTTGTTTGATTGGAGAGACGGAGCGGCTTGGGATCCAAGTTCCAATTCATTGTGTGGAGGACCTGGAAATCCGCCTTGTCCTGGTGGTCCAGCAGCGACTCAGGTGTGGAATCGAGACGCTGTACCTGCGGAAATGGCAGGATTTGATTGCTCGAAAGGACACCCTGCAATGGGAAATTACCACCATCATCAGAATCCTTCTGCGTTTAAGTTGGATTTAAATGTGATTTCTTCGATTTGCAATCTCTATGATGCTGATGGCTTGTACGCGATTGATTCGACCGAACATTCTCCACTTATCGGTTTCGCTTACGATGGATACCCAATTTACGGTGCTTATGGTTACGTAAATGCGAATGGTACAGGTGGAATTACGCGCATGAAATCAGGATATGAATTAGCAAATTATACAGTACGAACACATTATCCTGATGGAACAGATGTGGATGACGGACCAGCGGTTGATGCCACCTATTTCTTGGGATATTTTAGAGAAGATTATCAATGGGTAAGTCATCCATCCGAAGATTATTTGGATGAACACAACGGACGTTTTTGTGTGACGCCTGAGTATCCCAACGGAACCTACTGTTATTTCGCTACGGTGGATGAAAACTGGAATTCGGCTTATCCATACTCAGTGGGGCCAACCTTTTATGGGAATGTTGTGGCGGGAACAGTTACCAGTGTTTCCGAACCAACAACCGTATATGAAGCAACAAGTTCTCTTGATGAGGACGCCTTCGACGAAATGAATATTCAGGTGTTTCCGAATCCAGCAACGGATCTTATTGCCGTTCAAGTATTGGACTTAGTACAGGAGGATTTGACGATTGAACTCATTGATGTTTCAGGAAAAACAATTAGTGAAATGATCATTCTACCAGGAAGTACCATTGCTTATTTTGATGTGCAGTCGGTGTATGCTGGAAATTACTTCATTCGAATATCGAACCAAAAATTCGAGCGAACAACTAAGATAATCATAGAGTAAGTTAATTTAGCGTTGACTTCAAAAGGCCCTGTTTTGCATTAGCGAGATGGGGCTTTTACTTTTTCGTATAACGAAGAACAGTAAAACTAGCATCATGTCGATCGTCTTTGGGTTGTTCCAATATAGATTCGACGTTCCAATTTTTGAGATCAAACGCAGGGAAAAATGTATCCGCTCCGTACGAATGATTGATGTGCGAAATGTACATCTCTTCAACGGCATCTAATTCCAAGGCTTGACGGTAAATTTCACCTCCACCAATAATGAAAACCGTACGTTCTGTTTCGGACTCGTAATGATTTAGGAAAGCTTCCAACGAATGAAATACCTCGCAACCTTCAGCTACATACGATTCATTCCGTGTGAGCACAACATTTTCTCTATTCGGAAGTGGACGGTATTTTTCAGGGATCGATTCATAATTCTTGCGTCCCATCACCACGATGTGTCCAGAAGTTGTTTCTTTGAAAAAACGCATATCACTGGGCAAGTGCCACATCAAATCATTGTTTTTTCCAATTCCACGGTCTAAGTCCATGGCAACAATCAACGATACTTTCATTCCGTTATAGTTTTGATTCCGTCAGGAGTCACCAATACAACCGATAAGCCCTCAACACCACAATCGCGAAGAAAGTTCTTGTGTCCATTTGCCATAGATTGATCGTAATACATCCCCGATAAATAATTCCGATTCCCTTTCAAATCAACCGTTCGATGGAAATAATGTCCAAGCAGATCATCTGCGAGCATTTCCGGTCCGTTCGTTCCTACGCGAACCGAGTAATAATGAGTGAGCATTTGTTTGAACGCGCGCCCAATGCTCGATTCGGGATCAACAATGGATTCTTTTACGTCTCCTTTGTTTTCTGCAGCGTACAATTTTCGACTGTCCGAAAAGAAATCCGACATACGTTGAGCTTCCACAGAGGAAACAAATCCCGTACGATAAGTGTTGTAATCGAATTCAGGAAGGATGTAGTACTGTGTAATAGCACCTTCTTTTCGTTTCATTACATACACGAAGTGATAATTCACATCACCTAAAATCATCTCCCCATTTTTCTTTTCGATGTGTGCTCCGAGCATAACACCTCCGCGCGTCGTGCGTGTTTGCATGTTCGAAACGAAGTTCCCGAGCGACCAAATAGTCAATTTATCTTCTCCGCGAACTTCTTTCTTTTCGATTGGTTGTACCACGTGTGGATGTCCACCAATGACCATATCCGCACCAGCACGGTAACAAACGTCTTCGTAGATTTTCTGGTACTTATTCGGCAACGGTTTGTACTCCGTTCCCCAGTGCATATTACATACGATGTAATCCACGTTCATCGATTTCGCTTTGGCAATGTCTTGTTTGATCACAACGCTATCAATGTAATTAATGATGAGCGGCTTCGGAACCGACAAGCCATTTGTTCCGTACGTGTAATTCAACATGGCTACTTTGACGCCATTTTTCTCTACAATTAACGGGTAGTTCTCGTCGCGTTCTTGTTGATTTCTGAAGGTTCCTGTATGCGGTACACCGAGTTTGTCCAGTACGTCCAGGGTTCGAATAACACCTTTCGATCCGCGATCGCATGAGTGATTGTTCGACGTTAAAATCACATTGAATCCAGAATTTACCAGTACTTCCGATAATTCATCAGGAGCAGAGAACTGCGGATATCCTTTGAATGGTTTTCCGGCTTGTGTCACTTCCAGATTGGCTACGCGAATATCGTATTGATTAATGATCGGCTTCACAAATTTGAATCCGTCATCGTATTCGTAGTCTTTCGTTCTGGAATTGTAAGCAGCTTCAATCTGACCGTCATGCTGCATAACATCTCCTACGAAGATCATTGAAAGTTTCTGATTCTCTTGTCCAATGGAGGAAAAAGAGAGAAAAAGGAGACTAAACAGCCACAACAGCCTTGATGTGCGGGTGCGGATCGTAGTTGAGTAGTTCAAAATCTTCATACTTAAACGCGAATATGTCATTTACTTCTGGATTGATTTTCATAGTTGGCAATGGACGAATGTCTCTGCTTAACTGCAATTTGGCTTGTTCCAAATGATTGTTGTAGAGGTGTGCATCACCAAAAGTATGAACGAAATCACCGGGTTCAAGGTTACATACTTGCGCCAACATCATTGTTAATAATGCATAAGACGCAATGTTGAACGGAACTCCGAGGAACGTGTCAGCACTTCGTTGATAAAGCTGGCAGCTCAATTTTCCATCAGCTACGTAAAACTGAAATAGTGTGTGACAAGGAGGTAGCGCCATGTTGTCAACATCAGCAACGTTCCATGCAGAAACAATGTGTCTACGCGAATTCGGATTGTTTTTCAAGTTGTCGACCAACTTCGTAATTTGATCAATCGTTCCACCGTGCCCATCAGGCCAGCTTCTCCATTGATGTCCGTAAACAGGACCCAGATCACCATTTTCATCTGCCCACTCATCCCAAATACGCACCTTGTTTTCTTTCAAGTACTTGATATTTGTATCACCTTGCAAGAACCAAAGCAATTCATGAATGATTGAGCGAAGGTGTAATTTCTTCGTTGTTACCACAGGGAAACCTTCCGACAAATCGAAACGCATTTGATATCCAAAAACAGAAATAGTTCCCGTTCCCGTACGATCTCCTTTTTGAGTTCCGTTATCTAAAATATGTTGAAGTAAGTCGTGATACTGTTTCATCCATCCTGAGTTTTACGCAATTTTTTCTTGAGACGTGTAAAAATACGGCTTACCCTTTTATTCTAAAAGCGAATGTTCGTAACTGTTTGCGTTGGTGGAAAAGTTCAACTGGACGGATTGAGTGATTTTTTGAGTCGACCTAACGTAATCGTCACATACCGAAATATATCGATATGTCGAAGCAGGCATCAATAAAGTCGACTCTCTTTTGTATCTTTCGAGTATGAAATGGCTCATCATTCCGTTACTGATCTTTCCGTTCATGCTCAGTGCACAGAAAGAAATTAAACTCAAGCGCAGATACCTCGCGAAGTACGAAGGAACTGTTCCTGCGTACTCAATGGGATCTGCATTGGAAGTGGTAGACGTTGAAGAAACACCAATCACAGTAACCATCGGTAAACGTTTTATTTACACAACAATTGGTGACCGAAAACTACAAGGAACCTACAAAGTGATGTTCGAAGCAGACAAATATTATCTGTTGGATGCTACCATGACAGGTCAGATGGTGAACGAGCGAATTTTGGTTTACAAGCGTGGAAAGCGCATTGCACGTGACGGAATGTATCCGCAGCCACTTGCTGATTTAAAGAAAACACGTCGACGAAAATAAGCGCTCGCTGTCAACTTGGCAGGAAAATAGCTCAGGCACAATAGTTGACGATCTCGGTTGTGGAAATACAACGACAACAGCAACATCAATTTGGATCTACAATAGAAGCAATTGTTTACCCAATGCTATTGGTGATTGTGATGTGGTTGGTGTTTTGGGCAGACCACCTCTTTCCCGAGGTTCAGTTTTATAAGTACGGCGTGATTCCGAAGGATACGTCAACTCTGCGAGGAATTCTGCTGATGCCTTTGCTGCACTCCAAACATGAAATTGCACACATTGTCAATAACTCCGTTCCAACCGCGATTCTTCTAGGTACATTGATTTACTATTATCGTGAAATTGCGTTTCGTGTTTTTGCGTTGTCGTGGTTACTCACTGGAATTGGTTTGTGGGTGTTTGCAGCGAACACGAGTACTTATCATATCGGGATGAGTGGAGTGGTTTACGCCTTGGCGACATTTCTATTTACATCTGGAGTGCTCAGAAAGTACCGTCCTTTACAGGGAATATCGCTTTTTGTGGCCTTTGTCTACGGTTCTATGGTTTGGGGACTTTTTCCAATCGAACCGAAAATTTCTTGGGAAGGACACTTGTCGGGAGCAATTGTCGGAATCGTGTTAGCCGTAATTTATCGCAAACGTGGACCACAAGCTCCGAAGTACATCTATGAAATTGAAAAGGAAATGGGAATTGAGCCGCCCGATTTAGAAGGAATGTACAATGAACGTTTGCGCGCAGCTCAGCAAGCACAAGAGGAACGTGAACGTCGCGAAAGAGGGCACGTAATTGTGTACCATTATGTTCCGAATAAAAAGGAAGATACTAAAGATGCACCTTCGGACGGTACTGATCCGCAATAACACCGAGTCCACGAGAAAGCTCTTCCCATCTGAAATCAGTGAATTCAATACAGATATATCCTGCTGTGCGCAGTTCAATGCGTTCGTCAGTGAGGTAAGTTGCTAGATCAGAAATGCCGAAGTTGTGACCAATAATCAATAAGTCATCATCTCCCGAACGTTCCCACAAAGCTTCGATTAATGTTTCACGCGAGCATAAGTAGAGGTCGTCCCGCATTACTACTTTCTCCAATTGCAATTTTTTTGAAATGTGTGAAAACGTCTGACGCGTGCGCTTAGCAGAGCTACACCACGTTTCACAGCTCAACTGTTTTTGATCGAAGTACTCCGCGAGCACTTCGCATTGCAATATCCCCTTCTCATTGAGTTTTCGATCGTAGTCTCTTCCTGTATCTGAGTGTTGGTGCGTTTTCCCGTGGCGTAACAAATGAAGCTTCATCGGCTTATATACTTAGAATGTATCAAGAAAAGTAAATGAATTATTCCTGATTTCATCTCTAAAACACTTTTTTTTAAATTTTCACCAACCAATCCTTTGTATGTATCGTCTTTATAGCTACTCACCTTAGGTTGAGTTGAAAAAGCATCAAAGACAATAAAATTTGTAAATTGCATAAGGATCGAAAAATACGAAGACTAAGGAAAACGATGAGCATCACACCTGACATCATACAAAAATGTATCAGTGATGATCGTAAAGCAATCAACATGATGTATGAGCATTGCTTCCATCTTCTCATGCCCGTATGTTTTCGATACAATAACAACGAAGAAGACGCTCGTGCTTCTTACAATGCAGGTTTCATCAAAATTTTAAAGGCGCTAAACAAGGTTGACGATAACGTCAATTTTAATGCTTGGGCAAAGCGTGTGATGGTTAACAACTTAATCGACGAGTACCGTAAAAACAAGCGATATACTTCGCACATCACCAAAAGCGATAACGAGCGTGAACTGGATTATTATTCCGAAGGGAATGAAAATCATGCTGAAAGCAATTTGGGATACGAGAATATCATGAAACTTGTTCAGGAACTCCCAAAGGTTTCGGCGCACGTGTTTAACCTGTACGTGATTGAAGGGTATTCCCACAAGGAAATAGGTGAGAAGTTGGATATGTCGGAAGGTACTTCCAAATGGCATTTATCAACTGCTAGAAAATTGTTAAGAGAAAAACTAGAGCGATTGGAAAATCGTAATCAGAGAATGGTGATATGAGCTGGACGGATGAAGAAATAGACGATCTATTTAGAGAGGGGGCAGAAAAGCAATCGTTTGAGTACGATAGCGCATACTTCAGTGAAATTGAAGCGGCACTCCCTGTAAATGGAAAAGGAAGAGATTTCCTATGGCTGGGAACAGCGCTGATGTTCGTTGCAGTATTGACAACGGGCTACTTTATCAATTCGGATGATGCTGATTTCGCTAATGCAAATACTCAATTGGCTGATGCGAAAGTAACAAAGGCGGAAGACTCAAAAACTGCGAATCAAAACGGAGTTACTTCTAAAATGACATCAAATACGAGCAGTAATGTTCCAATGGATGAGACTTCAGTTGTAACGAATGATGCAACATCCGTGTCGGCAACAACGAACACGGCTCCTTTGAAACTGGATCTGTCAGGGAATTCGACTTCTGCAGCAACATCTACGAATTCAAATTCAATGTATGATGTAGCAACGCGAAGCGTCAACAAGAAGCGCGGTTCTACTACATCTGTAAATCCAACTGATTTAGTATTGGAAGAACCGAACGGAAATCAATTGAAGGTTATTCCTGCAACGAACAATACAACTTCGGTAGCGACAAATCAATCGGGAGAAGCAACAGAGCAACATACCGAACTGGACAAAGCGCCAATTTCTGCTTCACTCGCTGTAAAGTCTCCGAATCAATTGGATAATCAAATGTCCACAAACTTAGCGCCAAATGCATTACCAATGCTTTCTGAGATGCGACCAAAAGCTGCATTCTATTTGGAATTGAACGCTGGAGCTTCACAGTCATTGATTACACCTTCTGAGTATAGCTCCACTTCATATGGTGGAGGATTGGGTGTTGAAACGTATCTGGGTAACTTCAACCTGACTACAGGATTGAATCTAGCCGTTTCGAATCACAAAGATTTAATACTCACAACGGAAGGGAAGAATTACAGTTTTGGTTCTGCGCTCAGAAAACACGAGTACAGCTACAATCAAGTGTACAACTTGGACTTACCGATTAATCTTGGTTATAATTTCGGAAATCACAATGTGAATCTCGGAGTTCGAACTTCTGTGCTTCTCGGTGCAAAAATTCAACATTCTGTATTTGATGATCAAGAAATGTTAAGGTCAGAAAAACTTTACGGACTTGCAGGAGGACTCAAACGATTCGCTGTACGCCCTACAGTTGGTTATGCCTATCGCATGAAAAATTGGACAGTTGGAGCGAACATTGGCGTTCAAATGATGCAGTCAGTGAACGAAGAATATATCAATGGATTGAATAATCGCTTTCCAATTGACGGACAAATCTACTTAAGAAGATCAATTAAACTACGAAAATAGAAATGAGAAGAGTGAGAGCATTCATAGCGTTTGCAGCAGTGGCGGGAGGATTTTTAATTTCTTCTTGTGATAAACACAGTATTGACGTTCCTCAGTCGAATGACCCTGTGTTTAAAGCGAGTGGAACAATTGATTCAGACGAATTTACGTTGGTAGCAGGAGATGATAATGCCTTCATGTTTACCTCTATGAAAACGGAAAACAACGTATCAGTATTCTCAGGTGAATTGAGTAATGGAGACCTTTCCATCGAAATGGATATTTATGATGGCTTGTTGGATATTCCAAATCATAGTGTCATCAATTCTTTACCAAGTCAGCATACATTTTCTCGAATGCTTACATCGCCAATCGCGGTGCTATCAAAAGATGCATTTCCAAATGCGGATGTGATCAATTACGTTTCATGGATCGTAGATGGCGGAGCACCCGTATTGAACAATTTGGAGATCACTGAGCCAGGGAAATATCAAGTATGTGCTGAAATCGTTTTCTGGGATGGTAGCTCGAATACTTTGTGTAGCGATTTGGTCTTAGGATACAAGCGCCATGCAAACTTTCATATCAAACATTTCTTGAACCAAAGCGGAAGTCTTACGGCTTATGTGGACGATCCGCAGGTAGCAATTGAGAGAATTCGATGGTACATGGACAATGAGTTTGTTTCCGAAGATTCACAATTGTTGTTCTCTGAACTTTCTCAGGATAACCACATTTTGAGAGCAGAAGTACTCTTTGAAAATGGTGTGAAGCGCAGTAAGAACATGATCGTGGATGGTAGCTTGAATGGTAAGTTCATTGATGATTTGACTTTCTTTGAAACAGGAACGCTCGCATTGATCAACCGTGATTTTAATATTCGTATCAAGCTTAAGGAAAACGGAACGGTTTATTCATCAGATATCATCAACAATAGCTTGAACACGGTCTCTTTTGACGATATTTCCTATTACGGAACAGATGCCAATGGAAACGATGTGTACAAATTAAGAGCACACATCAATGCTAGTGTGAACGATATTCAAGGGGTGAACGGATCACGTGAATTATCTTTCGACACAACCTTCGGTATAGCGATTCCTTCGAATTAATCGTGAAGGTCAATCGGATACGGATGCTTCTCATCGAAAATCGTATCTTTAGAAAAAAAAACAATGCGCTCACTACTAGCTTTATGCGTTCTCATCGCGAACTTCTCAACAGCACAAATCACATTAAATAATTCGGACTTTGCAGATGGTGGAGACACCGTTCGAATGAGTTCTACCACAGATCCAGCCATCGACTTCCTGTCAACTGGAGCAAATCACACATGGGATTTCTCAGGATTAGTGGCGGAGAGTCAAACACTCAAAAATTATAACGATCTCGGTAATGCTTCGGCATTGGTTCAGTTTCTTTTCGGAAACTTTGCTCCATCTGATTACCAGGCAACGAACATGGTGGCGTCTGATGCACTTCCTTTGGATCAAATAGGGACATTTTTACCTGTGACAATTTCAGAAGTGAATCAAGTTTCGAAGAATTCATCCGATTCGATTACTTCGATCGGGTTTTCAGTGACAGTGGACGGAACGGAAGTTCCCTTTCGCTCAGATACAATTGAAACACGCTATAAGTTTCCCGCTAATTTCGGAGATGTGTATTCCTCAAGAGGTTATTCAAATCTCGATATGAACCCCATTTTTGACGCCATTTGGATTCAGTATAGACAGCGAAACAGTAACATTGATGGATGGGGACAGATTACCACTCCATTCGGAACGTTTGATGCTTTGCGTATTCGACACTCTATTCAGGAACAAGATTCCGTTTACATTGGACAGTTCGGGAACTGGATTTCATTGCCAATTCCGCCAAGTAATATTTATGAATGGTGGACAAATGGTCAACTGGAGCCAATCTTAAGAATTAATACTTCTGATATCGGAGGAACAGAAACGGTAACGAATATAGAGTACCGCGATAATTACGATCCTGCCTTAGCTGGAATAGATGAATTGTTTGAAGAATTGAGCGTTTATCCAAACCCAGCACAGGACATTTTAAACGTAGAAGGATTGCAGCCAGGAAGCACTTATTTACTGGTGAGTCCAGATGGAAAACAAGTGCTATCAGGAACGATCCAATCAGAAATGCATTCCGTTTCGTTACATGAAATGGCTGCTGGAAACTACATGATTTTGGTAAAGAACACCAATGGTACATGGTCGAAGGCTTCTTTTGTGAAGCAATAGTCAAAAATGAAATCGCATTTCACGCGGAATACAGCTTTTCAATTAACTTTGCAGCAAAGGCAAACTGGCTTATCGCTGCCTGTCGTTTGACAGGGGGAGGAAAGTCCGGGCAGCACAGAGTACCGTACTTCCTAACAGGAAGGATTCATCATTGATGGATACAGATAGTGCCACAGAAAACAAACTACCTATTTGGATACAGAGGCCACTGAGCGTAGTCGAAGTGAGGTGAAGTTACCAAATGGGAAAAGGTGAAAAGGTGAGGTAAGAGCTCACCGGGCTGTTGGTGACAAGAGTCGCATGGTAAACCTTACGGGCTGAAAGACCAAATAAACCCAGGTACGTCGAATGTATGTTCGGTGGAAAGAGTAACTCGCTCTACTGGGAGGGTAGGTCGTTCGATCCTGTTCGTGAGGGCAGGGCTAGATAAATGATAAGCGTCGTGCAAGCGATTACAGAACCCGGCTTATGGTTTGCCTTTTATTTTTTTTCTTAGCAGTAGATTAACCCATTTGAGGTTGCGCGTGCTTTTCCCATTTTTTTGCATGCTGAATAAGCGTAGCTGTTGCGGATTGCAAACCGGCAGGGGAACCAAAGACAAGTGAGGATCGCTGTTTTTTATCAACAATGTAGCTCAAGCGTGTCACTTGAATGCCAAGAATTTGAAAAGAGCGGGCTTGCTTAACACTTTTGATGGAAGTCACCGTTGAATGGTCGTCCAGCCCTTTTAAAATGATCGTATCTCCTTTTAATGCAGCAATTCTTGCGCGTTTTAGAATGAGCTGATAGCTCAGGAACAGAAGCAGGCAAACGATGCTGGAAATAACCAGTGTCATTTTTCCAATGAGATCAAAATAAAAAAGAGAGGCTAGCGTGAGCGAAGCGGTGATTAATGCGACAGGTGAAACCCATTTCATTCGGTCGAAATAGTCTTTGCGGTAAAGGTTGACACGTCCGTTGGAATGAAGTTTTGAGTTCAGCAGAGTTAGTTCTTGTGTGACCATTTTAGAGGCGTAATTCTAGTCGAATATACCTACTTTTCTGTTTATAAGTTGGGCTTTTCAGCGAAAAAAGTCAACAAATGGTCATTCATTAATTTTGTCTAACATTCTATCGATTACGTCGTAGTATTTTAGCTGTTCGTCGATATTTGACGGATAAAATTTTGGTCCTTCTTTTCGAACTTCAAGGTAATCGTACACTGGAAATCGATCAATTTTGCGATTTAAGACAGCATTAAACCCTGGATTTTGAAAATAGTCAATCAGTTTTTGAGCGTCTGAATAATGCTCGGCCTGACGAATAATCGCGACCGTTGTTAAGTCGAAATATACACCTGATTTATTTTGATTGGGAAAGTACGGGTCTAGGGCAGCATGTTGCCACAAACTATCCTCAAATGAGTTGAGTTGGCTGTATTTGCACACAATGAAATCCACAGAATCTTTCCACGGACCTTTTTCAGGGCGTTTGATCGATTTTGAATCCCACTGAGAAGCCCAATTATAGGTTTCAATTCGATCTTGTTTTCTTCGCATGGGACTTAAGAAACTAATCACATCGGCTTTTGAAAGCGTATGATAATGAGGTTTCGTAGTGAAATCATCATACGTAACCCGTGTCTTGAGCGAATCGTTTTTGAAGATAACTACAAATGGATCTAAACCAACACCAACGAAATTATGACGATAGGAAATATATCGATTTTGAGAGGTGAGCTTGTTCTCTGGCTCCATTAAATTCTGAAGAATGGCCTTTTTGTTCAGTTCGATCGGAGTGCGCGTATTCTCAGAAAATACCATATCAATCCCCGAATTGTAGCCTTTTGTTTCTACTTCTGAAATGATCTCATTCAAACTCAAATGACGAATGATGATCTTCAAATCGTGTCGTTTGGCAAAATTCTCGAAAAGAACACTGTCTTCAGAATGAAGAAAATCCGAAGCAATGGTAATCGATGGATTTTTCTCTACTTGTGCAGACTTAAGGGTACACGCGCTCACAGCCAACAATGGAAGAAGAATGAAATAGGTAAGAATGCGCGCCAAATATTGCATGTAGCAAAGATAATGCTTTGGACGTAGCTTTGACCTAGATTGCTTTCAAGAAAATCCAATTCGAGAACTCCACTTGAAACCATTACCTTTGCAAAAAAAAGAAATGGCAAGTAAACAAGAACAGAAGTTGAAGGCGATTCTGACTGATCTTAAGTCAGATGATTCTAAGAAGGTAAAGAAGGCGATAAAGTCACTCGAGGTTCATGGAAATGCTTCGGCAATTAAACCGCTTTTTGAATTGCTGAAACACGGAGCATTGGCAGAAACATTGCAGACAAACGTTCTTGAGTTGTTGTGTAGTTTGAAAGATACTTCAGTAGTTCCTGAGATTATGGATGTGATTGAGGACGAGGAGATGCTGGAGGTTCGGCCACTTGCTTTGATGTCGATCTGGAACATGAAAGTAGATTTCAGTGATTACATCGACGATTTCGTACTCATTGCTTCGAAAGGAACATTGATGGAGGCCGTAGATTGCCTAACAATCATCGAGAACCTTGAAGGGCCATTCATGGAAGAAAATATCTTGGAGTCGCAACTTCACTTAAAGGATTACTTGGAAACACGAAATAATTCGGATGAGCAAAAAGCTGAAATCATGAGTGAAATTGCAATTTTGATCAAGAAAATCAATATGGAATTGATGGATTAGGGTAGAGTTATTCTGACTAAAATTAACGCATAAAAAATCCCTCCGTTCTTTTGAATGGAGGGATTTCTATTTTTTATCAGTTACAACTGATTTCTAGAGTGCAATACAATCTGAGAATGTTGCACTGGTCAATTTGTCATCCTTGAAGAAAACAGTATAAACTTTCCCTTTGAATTTTACGTTTTCTCCTCCTTTAACTTTTTCTTTCGTGGCATCTTTTCCGCCATTTGCTTCAAACATGAAGTCTGCAGTTAACGGAAGATCATTCAATCCTGTTCCGAATTTTGCCGCTACTTTGTCTTTCCATGTAGCTGGTGCACGTACTTGACCTTGCAGAGTGATTTCTGAATCTGCTGGATACTTTTCATCGAAAGCTTCCTCTCCAAGCTTATTTGCTTCAGCAATAAACTCTTCAGTTGTCATAATGGCGTCCTCTGCTGAACCTTCTCCAGCGTCACCTCCTTCGCTTCCTTCACCGCTACATGATGCCACAGCAAGCGAAAGTCCCATAAATAAAAAGATCGATTTAAATTTCTTCATAGTAATTGGTTTGAATAATAATGTTTGGAGCTAAATTAAATGCTTTTTAGGTCCGAACAAGTGAATCTGCAACTTTATTGATGCTCCTTCACGAGGAAATGTACGGTTGGTGAGCATTTAACTACAATTGGCAGCAAAAAAAATCGCCTCGAATAAACAAGGCGATAATCTCTATTAAATTCAAAGAAGTTTCAAGTTGTTTTATTCAAATTCCCAACCAAAACGTTCTTTCAATAAACGATGCGTGTAATTCAATACATCTTCGTTTTCAATTTTCTCTAATACATCACCAACAAATGCAGAAACCATTAATTGTCGAGCAGATTTTTCAGACAATCCACGTGCACGTAGGTAGAAGATAGCTTCTTCATCCAATTGTCCTGTTGTAGATCCATGCGAACATTTTACATCGTCGGCATAAATTTCCAACTCTGGTTTCGAGTTAACACTCGCGTTATCCGTAAGCAATACGTTTCCATTCGACTGGAATGCATTGATCTTTTGTGCGTCTTTTCGAACGAATACTTTTCCGTTGAATACGGCTGTGGCATTATCATCAATTACGCCTTTGTACAATTCGTTGGAGTTGCAATTGGCTACTTTGTGATCTACGACACTGTGATTGTCCACGTGTTGCTTTCCTTTCAATAGGTAGGCTCCGTTGAGATTTGTTTCACAGTTTTCGCCATTTACTTCAATGTTCAAATTGTTTCGAACCAAACCTCCGTTCAAGGTAATGGTGTTGATGGTAAACGTTGAATCTTTTTCTTGAGAAACTTGTTCCGTACAAATATGCGAGGAGTTCTCAGCTTCGTATTGAATTTTGTCGAGTGTCAAAAATGCGTTTGTACCCACCGAAATTTCAGAAGTCACGTTTGCAAATGCTTTTTCGGCGTCTTCTGCAAAGAAACCTTGAATCACGGAAGCTTTTGAGAAATCTCCAGCATGAATGATTGTCTTGAAATTCGATAAAGTCGCTTCACCTTTCAAGACATGGATAATTTGAATTGGTTTTTCGATAACTGCCTTCGCGTCGATATCAACCAAAATTCCGTCTGTCAAAAATGCGGTGTTGAGCGCATTGAAAATTTCGCCTTCCAAAACGAGATTTGTCGAATCAATTTCACCTTCCATACATGCGGACAATGGAGAAATAGACAATCCTTCTGGCATTTCATTCGATGAAAGCTCTTCTGAAAAATGACCGTTCACAAATACAACGGTGGTCGCGTCTTTCGCAATCGTGTAGTTTTCTACAGAGTCGATGCTTGCTTCAGAAGAACGATAGTTCGTCTTGCCGAGTTTTGCAACACGCGTGTATTTCCACGCTTCCATACGAGTTGTAGGAAGTTGATTTGTTTTCAGCGTGTTTTTCGCTGAACTCAATTCCTTTTCGTTGAGTAAAATCGATGTTGGTGTTAATCCTTCTAACATGGAGGTATTCTTTTTTATTCGTCGATGTATTCACACGGACGAAACAATATCACTATTTCACTACTATTGTGCAGCCATTTCTTCTTTGATCCAATCGTATCCTTTCTCTTCAAGTTCTAAAGCCAATTCTTTTGGACCTGATTTCACGATTTTTCCATCGTACAAAACATGAACAAAATCTGGAACGATATAATCGAGGAGACGTTGGTAGTGTGTGATTACGATGGATGCGTTTTTGTCACTTTTCAAGGTATTCACCCCATTGGCTACAATGCGAAGTGCGTCGATGTCCAAACCAGAATCCGTTTCGTCGAGAATAGACAATTTCGGATCGAGCATTGCCATTTGGAAAATTTCGTTACGCTTCTTTTCTCCTCCAGAGAATCCTTCGTTGACACTTCTAGATGCTAATTTTGCGTCTAACTCAACTAAGGCAGATTTCTCACGAACCAAGGCCATGAAATCTTTAGCAGAGATTGAATCTTCTCCTTTGTGCTCACGAATTTCGTTAATTGCTGTACGCAAGAAGTTGATATTCGAAACACCTGGAATTTCAACAGGGTATTGAAACGCCAAAAACAATCCTTCACGTGCGCGCTCTTCCGTTTCCATCTCGAGCAAATCTTCTCCGTCGAAATCAACAGACCCTTCTGTTACTTCGTAATCCTCTCGGCCCGCTAAAACAGAGGCAAGCGTACTCTTTCCAGCACCATTTGGTCCCATGATTGCGTGAACTTCACCTGCGTTTACAGTAAGATTCAGGCCTTTTAGAATTTCTTTGCCATCGATAGAGGCGTGTAAGTTCTTAATTTTAATCATTCTACTATTCGTTATATCTTTTCGGCTCATTTCGACAAGCTCAATGGCCTCTATTTTTTGTTCAATTATTTCAATGTCCGCTATTCACACAAAGGAGTGGCTCAGTCATTAGCACACAAGGGTGGTTGAGCGGAGCCGAAGCTACCCCACACTTCCTTCTAAACTAATCGTTAATAATTTTTGTGCTTCAACGGCAAATTCCATTGGCAACTGATTCAATACTTCTTTGCAATATCCATTCACAATCAAACCGATTGCTTTTTCCTCACTAATTCCTCGTTGAAGACAGTAGAAAATCTGATCTTCTCCAATTTTAGAGGTTGTGGCTTCGTGTTCAATTTTTGCCGAACTGTTTTTACACTCGATGTATGGGAAGGTATGTGCCCCACACTCATCGGTCATCAATAAAGAGTCACATTGAGAGAAGTTGCGGGCATTTTGTGCATTCTTATGAATTTGAACCAATCCACGGTACGAGTTTTGCGATTTTCCAGCAGAAATTCCTTTGGAGATGATCGTACTTTTCGTTCCTTTTCCAAGGTGAATCATTTTCGTTCCTGTATCTGCTTGCTGGTAGTTATTGGTTACCGCTACGGAGTAGAATTCTCCAACAGAGTGGTCGCCCTTCAAAATACATGAAGGATATTTCCATGTTACGGCAGATCCTGTTTCTACTTGTGTCCACGAAATTTTAGAGTTCGTTCCACAAATTCCACGTTTTGTAACAAAGTTGAATACTCCACCTTTTCCGTTTTTATCACCAGGGTACCAGTTTTGAACGGTTGAGTATTTAATTTCTGCGTTGTCTTTGGCGATTAACTCAACAACAGCGGCGTGTAATTGATTCTCGTCACGTTGAGGCGCTGTACATCCTTCGAGGTAAGAAACGTAAGAACCTTCATCGGCAACAACTAGTGTGCGCTCAAACTGTCCCGTTCCTCCCTGATTAATTCGGAAATACGTTGAAAGCTCCATCGGGCAACGAACACCTTTTGGAATGTAGCAGAAAGAACCATCTGTAAAAACAGCTGAATTCAATGCTGCGTAGAAGTTATCTGTGGCAGGAACTACTGTTCCCATGTTTTCGCGAACCAATTCTGGATATTCTTGCACTGCTTCAGAGAACGAGCAGAAAATAATTCCCAACTCTTTCAACTTAGCTTTAAACGAAGTGGCAACAGAAACGGAGTCCATTACGAAATCAACAGCTACACCTGTGAGGCGCTTTTGTTCTTCGAGAGAGATTCCCAATTTCGACATGGTTTCCTTCATCTCAGGATCAACATCGTCCCAGCTTTCGTATTTCTTTGTTTGAGTTGGCGCCGAATAGTACGCGATATCTTGAAAATCTGGCTTTTTGTAATTGACATGTGCCCATTCAGGCTCTGTCATTTCTGTCCAAATTTTAAATGCTTTCAATCGGTATTCCAACAACCATTCTGGTTCTTGTTTTTTCGAAGAGATCAATCGAATAATATCCTCGTTGAGACCTTTTGGAATTGTATCGGCTTCAATATTCGACGTAAAACCGAATTTGTATTCCTGATTTTCTAGGTCTTGGGCGAGTTCGTTTTCTGTGTAATTTGCCATGATTTTACTTAGATTGAAAATGATTCACCACATCCACATGTGCGTCCCGCGTTCGGATTGACAAACACAAATCCTTTTCCGTTCAGGCCTCCTGAGTAGTCTAAGGTGGTTCCGATGAGGTAGAGATAGCTTTTCTTGTCAACAACAACTTTTACTCCATTGTCCTCGAATGCTTTATCGTCTTCTTGTTCTTCGTTGTCGAACTTGAGTTGATACATCAAACCTGAACATCCTCCACCTTCAACACCAACTCTGATGAAGTAGCCTTGCTGTCCTTCCTCTTCCATCAAGCGAAGTGCCTGATTTTTTGCTGAATCCGTAACTGTGATCATATCTATGTAACTTATTAAAAACCTTATCTTTATTTAGATTTATTTTAAATAAGAATAAGATTCAACTGCAAAAATACCAAATTTGTGGTATTGTTACAAGGTTTTCATTTAACTATCTGGAAAAAGTAATTCTCAATCACCTGATTCGAATTAGTGCCAGTTTACTAACTTTGTTCGAAAGGATGCATGCATGAGAATATATCAAGGTTTTGATCAGTTAATGGAAATTCCGAATCCCGTTTTAACGATTGGTACGTTTGATGGGGTGCATGTTGGACATCAAAAAATCATTCAGCAGTTAAACCGTGAAGCCGAAGCCATTGGAGGAGAGTCGGTGCTGTTTACCTTTTATCCACATCCACGAATGGTATTGTATCCGGAAAGTCATGGTTTGAGATTGATTCAAACGCAGGCGGAAAAAATGGATAAGTTGCGCAGAATGGGATTGCAGAATGTGATTGTTCATCCATTTACAAAGGATTTTTCTCGTTTAACGGCTGTTGAATTTGTACGTGATTACTTGGTGAATCGCCTCAAGGTGAAAAAATTGGTGATTGGTTACGACCATCAATTTGGAAAGAACAGAGAAGGTTCTATTGACTTTTTGAAAGATGTTGCACCTGTGTACGGATTTGATGTTCAGGAAATCAGTGCGCAAGAGATTGATGAAGTAAACATCAGCTCAACGAAAATTCGAACGGCAATTTTAGAAGGGGAGATGAAGTTGGCAGAAACCTACTTGGGCGAGCCATTCGAACTTCACGGAAAAGTGGTGCAAGGAAATGCCATGGGACGGTCAATTGGTTTTCCAACGGCAAACTTGGACATCGAAAGTGAGATTAAACTGATTCCAAAATTGGGCGTATACGCAGTCAATGTGGTTTTAGAGAATGGCAATTTCAAGGAGGGAATGATGAATATTGGGGTGCGACCATCAATTGCGAATCATGATGATCTTTCCATTGAGGTGAACTTGTTCGATTTCCAAGGAGATTTATATGGTCAGTACGTTACGGTACAATTGTTGTCTCATTTTCGTGATGAAATGAAATTCAATTCAATTGCCGATTTGAAAGAACAACTCAAACAGGATGAAGAAAATATTCGCGCTTACTTTAACTCTTTGGTCTAGCTTCGCTTTTTCACAGGAGGTTAAAATCTATGATTGGGAGGAAGTTCAAGCCGCTCATCCAGATACGGTTTTTGCCCTTTCCTTCGAGAAAAACAAACTGACGGAACTTCCCGAGGAATTGGCGCGATTCAAAAACCTCAAACACCTAAATCTGGCGAAGAATAAACTATCCGAATTACCCGATTATATCGCTACGTTCGATTCGTTGCAGGTCCTCGATTTGTCGAGAAACAAGCTCGGTCAGTTCCCTATTGAGATTTGTCAATTATCCAATTTGAAACAACTCCTTATTGGCGGGAATGATATTGCGTCTATTCCAGATTGCATTGAATACGTCTCAGCCTTAGAGTATTTGGATGCTTACGATAATCCAATCGCCTACCTTCCGCAGTCGATGATGCGATTGAAACGGCTCCAAAAAGTAGATTTTTCTGGAATCCGTTTCAATAAAAAGTTTCAAGAGCAGTGGACAACACAATTACCGAATACTGAATTGGTTTTTGATGCGCCATGTCACTGCATGGATTAGGAATTTCGCATCTTATTTATTCCCACCCAAAACGTAGCGCAAGCCGAAGATGTACGAACTCGAATTTAAGTTCATAGAAACCTTTTGAGAAATGTTATCGGTATTGCTCTGTCCTGAAACGCTGTATTTCAACGCTCCAAATTGCGAGTAAAGCATCCATTTTTTATTGATGAAAAAGGTCAATCCAGGAGTGATTGAAAGATCACCACTAACGGTAGATTGGTAATCTTTTTGGATCGAGCCGTTTAGATCTGAACGTACAATGGTATTTGTGTAACTAGGGATGATGTATCCGCCAAGCGTGAAATAAAAACGTTCTGTAATTGGGATAAAGCGAGTTGCTCCTGCTATTAAACTGAAAGAGTGGCTACTCCGTGAGGACAAGGAAGAAGAATGGGAATAGCTGAACGAATTCAAACCATAACCAACACCTCCTTCTAACAACCATTTTTCAGAAGTGAATTTTCCAATGGTAGGAGAAAGTGCTAAGTTGAATTGTTGGGAACTGTTGGATGGATTCGTCCCAGATTCTCCATATCCCATGCTGAAACCTCCTCCAATCGTGTAGGATTTTGGCGTGATTTGAGCAAAACCGGTAGAAGCTGCTATTAGTGCAATAGTGAATGTTAAAAAGTGGATTTTCATGTTATGCCGTTTTAATTGTTATTCAAATAACGATAGAAAAACTCAAACTTATACCCTCTAGAAAAGGGACTTCCGTTAAAAAAATCCAACTTTTTTGATTTTGTTTTCGTCTATCTTAATTGTAAGACTCATTCAACTGAGCTTGGGTGCATCTCGATTTTTCAGGAATTTTCCGTTTTTTCTCAGCGATAAGCGGTATTTTAGACAGCAATTCATCGATTTAGGTGAAAACGAACTATAAAATGAAACGATTACTAACTCTCGCATTTTTGGGCGCGCTTTATTCAGCAAGTGCTCAGCAAGTACCACAGTTTAGCCAGTACCTTCGCAATCAATATTTAGTAAATCCTGCTGCTGCTGGAGTTTACGATTTTGTTGATGTCACTGTGGGCGGAAGATTGCAATGGCTTGGCTTCGATGATGCTCCGAAAACGTCATACTTGTATGTCTCTTCTCCCTTGAAGAAACAAACACGCGCAAGCTACAACCCTGGAATTCGTATCAGTAGTGGCCCCGTCCGAAACCCTGAAATTAAAACAGGAAGTTTCAAACATGCTTTGGGTGGACAGCTTATCGCCGATCAATATGGTGCTTTTCGACAATTGCGTGCTGCAGTGACCTACGCGCTTCACATGCCAATTTCGCGGGACTATAATTTGTCCTTTGGAACGAATGTGGGCATTTCAAACCGTAGCTTTTTAGCCGATCGTGCGCAAACCTTAAATATGATGACGGGAGCAGCATACACGGACAACACCTACGATAATTTTGTAGCCAATTCGGGATCGCAAAACACCTTAGATATTGGTGCAGGATTGTATTTCTACTCAAAAAACATGTTTGTTGGAGTTTCGGCAGATCAACTCACCAAGGATTTTGTGAAATTTGGCAATGTTGAAACGACATTTGATCCGAATATGCATTTCCAAGGAACCGCAGGAGTGAAATTCCCGATTTCTAAGAACCTTACATTGATGCCTGCTATTTTGGCGAAATACACACAGTTTGCTCCACTTTCCATTGAAGGATCTTTGCAATTTGAATACAAAGAGTGGTTGTGGATGGGAGCATCGTTCAGAAATGAAGATGCCATTGTTGCGATGGCTGGGTTAAACATCAGCGAACGATTCAAGTTCGGATATTCGTACGATTTCAATATTTCGCGCATGCAAAGTTACAGTGCGGGAGGTCATGAATTGGTGCTTGGTTTAATGTTAGGAAGATAAGAGGAGAATGAAGAAAAGTCTATTGTTTGCAGCTTTTGCCTGCATTTCGCTCATCGGTCAAGCGCAATTTTGGGATGTTTCCACGCCTGCTCCGCTAAAAGGCACCGTAAATACTGTAGAGGCGGAGGAGAGTATTCCTGTTTTTTCAAAAGACAGCTCGATCTTATATTTTGTTCGAACCTTCGACCCTCAAAACAAAGGAGGAGAAATTGATCAGGATATTTGGTACAGTGTTCGAAACGACGAGGGATTCTATACTGACTGCAAACGACTAAAATCATTAAATAACAAACTGAACAATGCGATTCTCGGATTGAGTGATCAGGGGAAGGTGATGTATTTGTTGAATGCGTACGATGGAAGAAAAGATTTTCAAAAGGGAATTGCACGTTCGTCGCGTTCTGAAAAAGGATGGTCGAAGCCTGAAAAGATCGAGATTCCAGCGCTAGATATCGAGGGCGAAGCGTACGGATTTCATGTGAGTGGAGACGGAAAAACAATTATCATTTCGCACAATGGCCCGAATAGTTTGGGTAAAGAAGATTTGTACGTGAGTGAAAAAACGGGCAATGGTTGGACGAAACCTGTTCATATGGGAAATGTGATTAACTCGGCTGGATTTGAAATTTCTCCCTTTCTATCGCCATCAAAAGACACGCTTTTCTTTTCGAGTAATGGAATGGGCGGAGAAGGCGACGCGGATATTTTTTATTCCGTTAAGCTTGGAACATGGACAGAATGGTCTTCTCCTGTAAACTTGGGAACTCCGATTAATTCGGCTCGTTTTGATGCATATTTTTCGTATTCAGATGAGGACGTTTACTGGTCAAGTAATCGCGATAATGTATTAAGTGACATTTATACCGCAACGATTTTAGCTCCTCCTTCGCTTTCTATTTCTGCGATTGGAACGGATGTTACGGTGTACAACGGGAAAGATGGTCGTATTAATGCTACGCCAAAAGGAGGAGTGGCGCCGTTCACTTACTCGTGGTCGAATGGTATGACTACCGAAGATATTAATGGCATTCCAAAGGGTGAATATACGGTAACGGTAACGGATAAGATTGGGCAAATAGCATCGACTTCTGTCGTGATTAATGAGCCAGAACTTGTGGTAGCGAAGTCAGAGAGTCGTGATTTCTCGATGACGCACTACTTTGGGTACAATGCTATTTCGCTGGATGCGAGCAACCAAAAGTATCAGGCGTTTGTTTCGGGAGTTGAGGAGCAAATTAAAACGGGACGAACGGTTACCGTTAAGATAAAATCTTCTGCCTCGCGTGTGCCTACAAACGAATTTGCTTCAAACGAGAAGTTGGCGAAGACGAGAGCAGAGAAGATTAAGAAAAAACTGGAAGCTCATTTCAAAGAGCAAGGACTTCAAGATAAATTGAAAGTCGTGATTTCGGAATCCTTCGTGGGTGGACCTCCCTACGAAAATGATCGAAATAATAAAGAGAAATACCAGCCATTCCAATACATTACCTTAACAACAAAATAACCAACGACTTTATTCTTTTTTTCGTTTTGAGATTAATTGCATGATAGTTGCGTAGAGTTTTGTCGTAATTAAGCAAAATTGCTAATTGACAAAATGAAAAATCTCGTTAAGTTTACCCTGTGAAAAATTGGATTTTACTTCTTATTTCTGGCTTTTTGACTGCTTTTGGGCATGCTCAGCAAGTGCCTCAGTATAGTCAATTTCTTCAAAATCAGTACATGGTGAACCCTGCATCCACGGGAGTGTATGATTTCATGAATGTTTCGCTTGGCGGACGTTTGCAGTGGGTAGGATTGGAAAATGCTCCGAAAACAACGTATTTGTATGTTTCTGCACCTGCTGCCAAATGGCGCAATCCTTCAATGAATAGAACCTACGGGACCATTCGAAGAGGAAATAAGCGTGTGCGACATCCAAGAGCACGCTACGGATCACTGGTTCATGCCTTTGGCGGTAGTTTTGTGGCAGATCAGTACGGACCGTTCCGTCAATTGAAAATGATGGGGACCTATGCTTTGCATTTACCGTTAAACAGAGATTTTAACTTGTCGTTTGGGACAAGTTTGGGGCTTTCCAATCGATCTTTCATTCCGGAGAATGCCCAAGTTTTAAGTGTCTTGACGAATACAGGAGTGTTCGACCAAACGTATGATGCGTATGCAGCCAATCAGGGGGCGCAAAATACGATGGAGTTGGAAGGAGGATTGTATTTCCACGGAAAAGGTGGTTTCTTCGGTGTGTCAGCGACTCAGTTGACGAAGGATTACGTACAATTTGGCAATCGCGATTTCAATTTTGATCCAAGCATGCATTTGTTTGTGACTGGAGGAATGGAATTTCAGGTGAAACGTGATTTAACGATTACTCCTGCGTTCTTAGTGAAATATGTGCGTCCTGCACCTGTTTCATTTGAGATAATGTCACAATTTGAATTCCAAGAACGTTATTGGGCGGCTGTTTCGTACCGACACAAGGATGCCATAGTGGCCAATCTGGGAATGTATGTTTCCAACCAATTTAAGCTTGGATATTCCTTTGATTTACCGATAACGCCTATTCGTAATTATAGTGCAGGAAGTCATGAGTTGGTCTTAACGCTGATGTTAGGTCGATCTTCAGGCGGAGCGAGTTTCTAACGAAATCATCCAACGATTGTTCGCGCCAGGGCGAAAGGCGATAGCTCGATGAAGCAGAAGTTACGTGGAAACTTGACAATTGCGTATAAGGATTAACAGCAAGTGTCTAGTAAAACGAACTTATGCAAGTCGACTAAAGACTGGAGACCGTTCGGCGCCCAAGCGCATCCTTTATTGAATCATTACTTTTTCTGAGGCAATTGTATGCCCCGCTTTGTTTTTTAAGCGAATAAGGTACATTCCTGCATTGAGTTGCGATACACGAATGCTTTTCTCGGTGGTGCTTTGTATCAACTTCCCATTGATGGAATAAATTTCTGCCGTGTTTGCATTTGGTGCATGTATGTGAATAACATCTGTGGCAGGATTCGGGAAAACGGAATACGAAGTATTCGAAAGAGAAGGTGAGACGGTATTGGCGGCACTCATCTTCAAGCGGAAGAGTCCAGAAGATCCTGCAAAGCTTTCTTCGGTAGAAATGTAGTAATTGTTTGCACTGATGGGGGCAATCCCTTCGAGTTGATACGAATAACCTGAAGGAAGTTGGATTTGTGTTCGGACAACATCGGCTGCGGAGAACTGTGTTCCTGCAATATTTCCAATTTCCACTACGAAAGGATAAGTGAATGCGTATGCTGAAAGCATAATGGTATTCGACGCTTGATTGAAATGTGCTCCGGTAATGAGTCCATCAACATTAATGCTGTCAACTCGAGGAAGGGAATAGTTTCCTGGTGTTTTTGGAAGCGCGTAGATATTGGTCCACATGTTTCCCCAGTTTTTGGTGAAAATATACAAGCTGTCGTTCCAAGAAATAATAGCTTCTGCATCGTAATTGGTTGAAAAGGTTGTGGAGGTGAAGTCGGTTTGGTCGGCGTAGTTGAAGGAAATGGTTTCAGCAGAAACAGTGTCGTTGGGTGTGTTTAGATAATCGGAAATGAAAAGTCTGTACACGCGCAAATTTGTCCGTGATCCATTGTTGTTCCCGAAATCGGCAATGTACATATAGGTGTCATCGAAACAGATGTCTTCCCAGTCCACATTTGTTGCATTTTGGATAACAACGGTTCGTTGGATGTTTCCTGTTGTGCTGTCTATTTCGTACAAAGCGGCAGCTCCTCCTGAATCGTTGTGAGTGATTAATCGGTTATCGAGTAATACGAGTCCAGATGTTTCTATGAGGTTGTTTTGAAGCGGCGTTACCAAGTCGACTTGTTGCGCATTTCCCGCAATTGGAAACGTAAATAGAAGAAGTGCAATTAGTGTTTTCATATACTCATCGTAAGTTACAGGAAATTTTGATATGAAAACTGGGGACAGGCCACAGAGTTCGAGTGCCTCACCCCTCAGCTCATAAGACAAAGTGGAGGGTGCGGTCCTCGAATCCTGGTTTTATCCTTGTAACTTTTAATCTTGTTTAGACGTCAATACCTTTCAGCATTTTCTTCCAGTAGAGGTAGGGCAGGATGTATTTTTTTAGCCACCAAAGTCTTCTGTGTTCTTTGGATGAATCGCTAATGAACATGCGCTTCAGTTTTGGGTCTGGAGTGAAGTTTGAGTCGTAATCGAACTCGGCCAATACCATTTTTCCATATCCTGTAACGAGTGGACAAGAGGAGTAACCGTTGTATTCTTTGTCTCCAATTGCTTGAGCATTGATCAAACGTGAGATGTTCTCCACCACGATTGGAACTTGCTTTCTAATGGCTGCTCCCGTTTTTGCTGTTGGCAATGCCGCTGCGTCACCAATTCCAAAGATGTTTGCGAATTTATTGTGTTGAAGCGTCCCAATGTTCACGTCAATCCATCCAGCATCGTTTGCTAAAATGGAGTTCTTGATGAAGTCGGGGGCTGTTTGCGGTGGCGCCAAGTGTAGCATGTCGAACTTGATGCCGTAGCGTCCATCTTTATGGATGAGGTCAATATCTTTTCTGTTGTAATTGATGGTGGTATCAGTAATTTTGGCTTTATCTTCCATAATCACACATCCACCTGTGTCAGGCTCTTTTGTGATTTCGTACCATGCAATTTGATTCTTACCATCTACTTCAACCAACTTGTGGTGAAAGCGTAAATTGATGTCTTTTCGATCCACCACTTCCATCAAGGTTTTTGCAATCGGTTTTACACCAAAAATGACACTTCCTGGTGTGGCGAACACAACATTTGTTTTATCGCGTACTCCTGCTTTTTTGAAGTGATCTTCGGCTAAGTACATGATTTTTTGTGGGGCTCCACCACATTTGATGGGTGTGGCTGGCTGTGTAAAAAGTGCCGTTCCTCCTTTGAAATTCTTGAGAACTTTCCACGTGAATTTTGGATCGGTATAGTTACTACACACAACGCCCTTGTCGATAGCTTCTTCTAATCCTTTTACTAATGAATTATCGATTTTGATTCCGGGCGATAATACCAAGAAATCGTATTCGATACGCGTGCCATTTTTCGTAATTACTGTATTGTTTTCGGGTTCGAATGATTCTGCGTATTCTTTGATCCAATTAACACCGTCTGGCATTACAGAAGCCATGGTTCTTTTGGTTTTTTCGAAGTCGTATGTGTTGGCGCCTACAAGTGTCCAAGCGGGCTGGTAATAGTGGTATTCGGCTGGCTCGAGTACTGTCACTTTCACATTTCCTTTCCTTAGAAGCTGTGCCGCAGTCATGATCCCTCCTGTTCCGCCTCCTATGATTAATATGTGTTTCATAATCTGTCGTTTAGATTCTAAAGTTGGAATAAGTGAAGCCCAATTGCAGTAACAAATGTTACATTGCTGGTTGATAGAAGGTTGGATTCGTCTGAAAACGAAGAGCGATTTAATTTTAGCGTTTGTGTAGGTTTTTCCGCGTACTAATTAAACTTTATCGCTTTCACCGGATTGATTCGGGCGATAACCATACTTGGAATAATCAATGCGCTCAAGCACACCACAAGCGTCCCAACATTTAAGAGTAGCCAGTGCCAAATGTTGATTTCAATTGGGACTTGACTCAGGTAATAGACTTCTGGATCGAGAGGAATCAAGCCAAAGTATTTTTGGGCAAGGCAGATTCCCAATCCGATGAGATTTCCCCAGAGCATTCCGCGTCCGATGAGGAATCCAGATTGAATCAAGAAGATTTTTCGGATGCTCCAATTGTTGGCTCCCATGGCTTTCATCATTCCGATGAAGTTTGACCGAATCAGGATCAATACAAGTAGGGCAGATCCCATGTTGATGATGCCAATCACAATCATTAGCACCAAAATGATGATCACGTTTAGGTCTAAAAATCCGAGCCATACGAAGATGTCGGGTTCGTTTTCAATGATACTGGAAGCTTGCAGTACATCACCATTCGGCATCATGATCATTTCGACTCGCGCTCGTGTTCGAGCAAGCGTTTCATCTAGCTTTTCCCAATCGTTCACCATGATTTCAAAACCACTGATGTATTCGTGCGAACTTCCTTTTCCGTCGATGATTTCAACAACAATACGTTTTGTTCCATCGTCGAGAGCGAATTTTGTCCCGTCTTCATTTAAGTATTCGCGCTCCAGTTCACCCTCTTCGTTCAATTCGAAATAACAACGGTATTCCGCTCCTTCTTCAACGGTGATTTTTAAGTAAGCCGTATCTGGAATAGCTGATTCTGCCATGATTTCACGTGGATTTGTCCAATAATCCGTGGCAATCAATCGGATAGTGGTGTCTTTGTGTGGACACAGGGAAAAGCCCATGTAGGTATCAAAACCATTCCCCCAATCGTATCTGAAATTGACACCGTTTCCACCCGTCACATTTCCTTTAATAACAAGCTGTCCATTGATGATGGTATCCGCAACTTCTATACTCGCTTTAATTCCCCAATCGTTCAGTTTCTGTACCGCTCCGAGGCTTCCAAGTACCACTTGTTTATCAAACTCTTCAAGTCCAGTTTCGTAAATTCCCGCAATCACAAATTTTCGCTTGACAGGTTGTTGCTTCACGAAAAATGCACTTACGCGATCACCAACTTTGTAGTTGAGATCAACAGCTAATTTTTTGGAAATCACTAGCTGGTTTTCTGTTGAATCGTGTCCGAATGTGGGAAGTACTCCTTCGAGCAAGTAATTTTTGAAAAAGGTCCAATCGTAGTCGGCGTCTACTCCTTTGATGACGGCTCCTTGAACTTGGTATTGACTCTCAGTAGTGTCTTTTCCATTTGCCAATTTGTAGGAAATGTCTCGTTCTTCTGATTGAAGCAAAACAGGTTTGTATCCTACTGGAGAGATGGATTTAATTCCAGGGTCTGCTTTTAGGTCGGCGAGAAAGGATTGCGATTTTTGAACGGGATCACTTTCGTAGATCGAGTTCTCGCTTGCCTCCATAATGAAAATATGCGATCCGAACCCGCTTACTTTTTGGCGTACTTCTTGCTGAAAACCTGTTACAACGGCAATGGTGATCAAATTTACGATCACGGCCAGAGCAATACTAATGACAGAGATTCGAACAATAGGTTTAGAAACTTTCTTACCTTGCACGACACTCTTGAGCGTTTTCTTTGATATGAAATATTCGAATGCCAACTTTTCGGAAACTTTTCGGCTAAAGTACACAAAGGTTTTGTGCTTGAAAAGCATTTTTATTTTTTTGATCGCTTCGTGCGGCTACAGCAATGCGCCTCAACATGACGAGGGTAGATCTGTTTTTGTGAACGATCAGATTGAACGACTACTTCCTGTTTCTGTGGGGGCAGAGCAAACGACTAATTATCTTCCTATGTTGGAAGGAAAAAAGGTGGGAATAGTTGGTAATCAGTCATCTTTGATTGGTGAAACGCACTTGGTCGATTCGCTGTTGAGTTTGAATATCGACGTAATCAAAGTTTTTTCGCCTGAGCACGGTTTCCGTGGAGACGCTGATGCTGGTGAGCATGTATCCAGCGAAAGAGATCAAAAAACGGGCTTACCGATTGTTTCCTTGTATGGGAAAAACAAAAAGCCAACGCAAGATCAACTGAAAGGATTGGACATCGTTGTGTTCGATATTCAAGATGTCGGCGTTCGATTCTACACCTATATTTCAACGCTTCACTACGTGATGGAAGCCTGTGCGGAAGCCAATATTCCCGTAATCGTTCTGGATCGACCCAACCCGAACGGGCACTATGTGGACGGTCCTGTTTTGGACATGAAATACGCTTCGTTTGTGGGCATGCATCCCGTGCCGATTGTATACGGAATGACCATTGGCGAATACGGTAAGATGATCAACGGCGAAGGTTGGTTGGAGAACGATCTGAACTGCGATTTAACCGTAATTCCGTGTAAAAACTACGATCATAACACGCCTTACTCACTGCCTGTTCCGCCATCTCCGAATTTACGATCGGATGTTTCCATTCAGCTTTATCCAAGTTTATGCTTGTTGGAAGCCACAACGGTTTCTGTTGGACGTGGAACTGATGGGCCGTTCGAGCGCTACGGTCATCCTGATTTCCCCGAAATGGACTTCTCATTTACACCGAAGTCAGGACCAGGATCGAAGAATCCAAAACACGAAGGCGAGAAATGCTATGGCTACAACATGGGCGATCAGGAAGACCGAAGAGAAACCCGTTTTGAGTTGAATTTCTTATTGAATTCGAACAAATTGTTGAAGGGAAAAACCTTTGTAGATCGCACAAGAATGTTCAACCTCCTTGCAGGAAATGATGTCTTGATTCAACAATTGAAGAATGGAACGTCGGAAGAAGACATTCGCGCTTCTTGGGAAGAAAAGTTGAATGATTTTAAGTTGATTCGGGAGAAGTATTTGGTGTATGAGTAGGAGAGGAAACTAGTTATACAATGATCCAAATTCCTCATTCCGAAAACTTCTCAATTAAAAAAAATCCAAAGTGCGGGGTAAGCATCGTTGTATCCAATGCCCAAAAAACAACTCTTTTTATAGTTTCATTTTTGATTCAGTCGTACTTAAGTCGTCGTATTGATTACGCTATGTGGAAATGCGCCGAACTTGTTTTCCCGAAGCTGGGAGTCGTTTAGATCGTAGTTAGCAACAATTGCCATATCCGAGAGAAGTTGACTTCCGAAACTAGCAAGAAGTTAAATTTATAATTGTAACCAGGTGATCGTTTAATCATTATTCAAACACTAGTCAGTATTGAATATGCAGAAGACAATTTCCTTCATATTTATTTTTGCTTGTTTGAACTCAATTGCTCAAATACAAGATTCTGTAGGATACAATCCACACTTGATTGGTAATTGGGAATTACATTCCTATGTCTTCTTACATGAGAATGATACCATTAAAATTCATAAAGATTCAGTCTACTGGAACGTAATAATAAGAATCGAGACTGATTCAATTACGGAAGATCTAATATCAACAGGTAAGAGAAAAGATTTACCGAATATTACTGATAAATGTACTTGGTCAATTTATAGGGAAGAAACTCGAATATGGATAACAATTCCATGCGGTAGCAACAATGTTGGGGGAGCGCATGAAATAATTTTCGTGTCCGAAACGGAATTGTGCACCCTATATTCAATAGATGAAACACCAGTAAAGCTATTATTTCAAAGGGTTGATTGACTGATGCTAACAATGCTTTAAATTCCATATTCGAGAGGTAGCACGAAAGTATAGCTGAGAGCCGATATGTACAAAAAAATCGCCCCTTCTCCCGATTACTATCAGGTGAAGGGGCGATTAATATGAACGTGAGACCTTGTCTCTTTTACGTTTTATTTTTTCACAACACGTTTCACTGCTGCGCGAACTCCGTCTACACGTACTTCGATGAAGTATTGTCCAGCTTCTCCGTTAATTGTCATTTGAACGAATTCAGCTGAAGTGAAAGAAGACGATTGAATGTCTCTTCCCATCGCGTCCAATACGTGAACAGAAACGTTGCTCAATGTTGAACCGAAGTCAAGTGAAATAGCTCCCGTTGTTGGGTTCGGATGTACAACTACTGCGTCGTTCAATCCGAATTCTGGAAGACTCGCTAAGTTTACAAATGTACATGCTGATGTATCTGTACAGTTGTTTTCTGTTACGATAACCGCATAGTTTCCAGTTGTAGCTGGTGTAAATGATTGGTTTGTTGCTCCAGAAACAGCAGCGTTTCCGTTGTCACAGTCAATCCATTGGTAAGCTGCACCTGTTGCTCCAGCTGTTAATGTATCTCCTGATAAAGTAGTTGACACATCTACAGTTGTGATCGTCAAGTTGATCGTGATCGTACTGTCACACCCCGCTGTGTTTGGAATCACATCTGTGAATGTTCCAGAAGTTGTGAATACCGCTCCACTTGGTGCTGTGTAGCTGTTACATGCAAACTCAGTGATGATGTTTGATGTACTTGCATTAACTGTCAAGTCAATCACGAATGTACTATCACATCCAGAAACGTTGGCAATGGTATCGTTGTAGATTCCAGAAGTTGTCCAAGAGATTCCACTTGGTGATGTGTATGAATCACACGCTGTAACTGCGAATGATGTATCCGTATCGGTACATGGAAGAACGGCACAAGAAACCATCCAGTGACCACCCAATGAATCGAATGTGTTTTGCGGAAGAACAACCCACTCAGAAGCGGCAGTTGCCCAGTTTGTATTTCCTTGTTGGATAGCAGCGCTTCTTACCAATGTGTAGTTGTTTGTAGCTCCTGATCCAACAGGCCATCCTAAACCTGGATCAATTCCAACCTCTCCAATAATATCGAGAGTGTCTCCTGAAATGATATTTTCAAGAATCAATGCATCATCTCCGTTAAACCAAGTCGCTCCGTTCGTTGTGTCAGAAGGAACAAGGATTCCAAGTGAATCAGCTTGATCATTTCCAATTACATAGACATCTCCAGCTGCAATGATAGTTCCTACAGGGAAGTCGTAAGTTCCAGAAGGTGTAGGAGATCCGTTGTTGTTTCGCTTGATCACGTAGTCAACCAAATCAATGTCTCCACCTGTTGGATTGTAGATTTCCAGTGCTTTGTTGCTGTTTGAACCTTCAATGTACTCAGAGAAGAACAAATCTGAACAGTTGTTCGCACATCCTACTCCTGCTGGGTCAATTGTCAAGTTGATAGTGATAACACTATCACAACCCAATGCATTTGGAATAGTGTCCGTATACGTTCCAGATGCTGTGTAAATGTCTCCACTTGGAGAACCGTAAGCCGAACATGCTGTCGCATTAATCGTGCTTGTTGTTTCTGTTCCAATTGTCACATCAACAACGTAGAGACTGTCACAACCCGCCGCGTTAAAAATAGTATCGTTGTATACTCCTGTTGTTGACCATGTGTACGTACCACTTGGCGATGTAACAGGTGAACAAGAAATGATAACTTGGTTAAATGTTGTTGGTGTACATGGTGCTCCACAAGGAGTCATTGTATGCATTCCAAGTGAGTCAAACATATCTTGTGGATAAACATCCCATTGGTTTGAAGCTACTGTCCAATCCAATTCTCCTTGGTTCACATTCATTTTACGAATAAGTGTGTATTCGCTTGTGGCTCCTGTACCTACTGGCCAGTTTGTTCCTGGATCAATTCCTACCTGACCGATAATATCGATCGTGTCTCCAGATGTAATGTTCTCAAGAATGAGTGCATCATTTCCGTTAAACCAAGTAGCTCCGTTTGTTGTGTCGGAAGGAGCAACAATCCCAACTGGGTCACCTTGATCGTTTCCAATCACGTATACATCACCAGCGGCGATGATTGTTCCTACAGGGAAATCATAAACTTCAGAAGGAGTTGGAGAACCGTTGTTGTTTCGTTTGATCACGTAGTTTACAAGATCAATATCAAAACTGGTTGGGTTGTAAATTTCCAACGCCTTATTGCTGTAAGATCCTTCGATGTACTCGGAGAAGAATAATTCTCCACATGGACCAAATGCGGGAGTAGGAGGAGCACAAGAAGTCATTGTGTGCATTCCGAGGGAGTCGAATGTGTTTGATGGATGAACATCCCACTCAGTTGCAGCAACTGCCCAGTTTGTGTTACCTTGCTGAATTGAGATCATTCGGGTAAGTGTGTTATTGGCAGTTGAACCTGTTCCTACAGCCCACTCAGTTCCTGGGTCAACTCCCACGATACCGATGATGTCTGCTGTGTCTCCAGTGAAAACATTCTCGAGTATAACGGCGTCGTCTCCGTTAACATTGATGACGTTATTGGTTGTGTCAGCAATTGCCAAGATAGCCGGGTCAGCACTTGGATGAGAGATAACATACACATCACCAGCACCCAAGATGGCACTCGTTGGAAAAGTTAGAACTGTCGTCGGTGTTGTACTACCGTTGTTAAAGTTCTTCACCTCATAATCCGAGAGGTTGATTGATCCATTTGTTGGATTGTAAATTTCGATCGCTTTGTTAAAGCTTGATCCTTCAATGTATTCAGAGAAGAATAATTCCGAACATTGCGCAAAACTAACTGTTCCTGCTAGTAGTGCGAACGTTATAGTAATGATTTTTTTCATTGTTATTTGGTTCATTTGTCCTGCAAATCTCGGACATTCTAAATACATCCTAGAGTTTCCTAGATTAACAAAATGTTACCAGAAAATATAGTCCACTACTAAACGGATTTAGCAACGAATAAAAAAATATAGGTTTTCGGAGGCAGGGATGCTAAGGGCAATTTTCGGCGTGAAATGGAGATTGGCGTACCTTTTTTATGCGTTTCAGTCCTATTTTACATTAAGAAGATATTTCACAAAAATGATCAGCTCTGTTAAATAATTGAAATATAATTAGTAACTTGATCGGCATAAAGAGCAAATACTACTTGCTTTTTATCCCATCTACTAGGAGTGAAGCCTTTATTCTTCACGAAAACTCTGCATTTTTTTGATAAACCATATGAGTGACTGTGAGGTACTCAGAGTAACATACTTGGATGAAGCTCAAAAACCTCACAACTGAACCAAAACTAAAACGAACATGAAAAACTACGCAAGAGGGCTCTTGGGCCTTACCTTAATGACGGTTTGTTCTGGTTTTCTATTTGGACAAACCACCGAAGAGAAAACGGAGATCATCCGAGACTACAATCAGGAAAAATTGTTACAACTTGAGCAGGACTTTAGGGCGGAAGCCGACGAGTCGAAGAGAAATGCGCTCAAATTAGCCCAGATTAATGGCTGGCCAATTACGTATACAACTGATGATGGCTCGTATGCCGAACTACAAGGGGTTGATGCGAATGGAAATCCACTTTACTACGTAACTTCCAACGCGGATGCTGCGATTTCAACCAGAACAAACCATTTGAATTCAGGAGGATCTCTCGGTTTAAATTTGAACGGAGACAATTTAACCGCGTATGTATGGGATGGTGGTGTTGCTCGGTCAACGCACCAAGAATACGATGGACCAGGAGGAACAAATCGATTTTCCGTTGGAGACGGGTCGTCCTCATTAAACTTTCACGCGGCGCACGTTACTGGAACCATTATGGCTTCTGGGGTGCAAGCAAGCGCGAAAGGAATGGCTCCGTATTGTAATGTCATTGGATCGGATTGGAACTCGGATTTATCTGAAGCGACAAATGCAGCATCTGCTGGAATGTTAGTTTCCAATCATTCGTATGGATATGGGATTCGAGATCAATTTGGGAACGTTCAGCTGCCTCAATACTATTTTGGAGGGTACATTGGTGTTTCGCGAGATTGGGACCAAGTCATGTACAATGCGCCGAACTACCTGATGGTTGTAGCGGCAGGAAATGACGGAAACGACAATACGGCCAACACGAATCCAATTGGAGGAAATAGTAATTACGACAAATTGAATGGAACATCAACCAGCAAGAACAATTTGGTTGTCGCAAATGCACAAGACGCAAATATTGATGCCGCAGGAAATCTAATTTCTGTCAGTATTAACAGTTCTAGTAGTGAAGGACCAACGGACGATCTCCGAATTAAACCAGATATCACTGGAAACGGAACAAGCGTGTATTCAACTTATGAATCGAGTAATTCTGCCTATGGATCGATCTCCGGAACGTCGATGGCTTCACCAAATGTAACAGGAACCTTGTTGTTGCTTCAAGAGCACTATAGAAATGTAAATGGCAGCTATATGCGTGCGGCAACTTTGAAAGGATTGGCTTTGCATACGGCGGATGACGCAGGAAGCAATGGACCAGATGCTGTTTTTGGTTGGGGATTATTGAACGCGAAGCGCGCTGCAGAAACAATCTCAAATAATGGAACGCAGTCGTTGGTTGATGAGTTGACCTTATCACCAGGACAAACCTACACCATTACGGTAGATGCTGACGGATTGAATGATTTGATGGCATCGATTTCATGGACAGATCTTCCTGGAACAGCTAATACGGGAACGGTCAATCCAAGCACAAAATACTTAGTAAACGATTTGGATATTCGCGTAAGCAAAGGCGGAACAACGTATACTCCTTGGAGATTAACAGGGCCAACTTCAAATACCAAAGGAGACAATGATGTTGATCCTTTCGAACGAATTGAAGTGGCTAATGCATCGGGAACATACACAATTACAGTGACGCACAAAGGAACGTTGAGTGGAGGATCTCAGGATTTCACCTTGATCGTAACTGGAATTTCACAAAATGGAGGACCTGGTCCTGTTACGTGTTCAACAACTATCTCGAATTATCCGTACGATGAAGGATTTGAAAATACCTTGGGCGCATGGTCGCAAAGTAACGGTGACGATTTTGATTGGACAATTCAATCGGGTGGAACGCCATCAAGTAATACAGGACCGTCTACGGCGAATGAAGGAACATACTACGTATATATGGAGTCATCTTCGCCAAACAATTCAATGAACACGGCTTATTTGGTGAGTCCTTGTTTTGATCTAACGGGATTAAATAATCCATCGATCTCATTCGATTATCACATGTATGGAGCCGCTGAAATGGGAACGTTGAACCTTCAGGTAAGTGTTGATGGTGGAGCATGGTCAACTATCTGGACAGAGTCTGGAAACCTTGGGGATGCATGGTTGTCCCAAGCAATTAGTTTGAATGCCTACACTTCAAGTTCAGAGGTAAAATTCCGATTCAACGGAACAACAGGAACGACGTGGCAAGGTGATATGGCTGTTGATGCAGTAAGCGTATACGGTGAAACAGTTTCTGGACCAACTTGTTCGGGAACGGTTACATCATTCCCTTACTCTCAGAGTTTCGAAAACACATTGGGGAACTGGACGCAAAATACAGATGATGATTTCGACTGGTCATTAAATTCGGGAGGAACAGGATCGAGTAATACTGGACCGAGTGCTGCAAATGATGGAACGTACTACCTCTACATGGAGTCTTCATCACCGAATTACGATACTAAGAATGCAAAAATTACCAGTCCTTGTTTTGATTTGACAGCCGTTTCAAATCCCGTTATGAACTTTGATTACCACCTCTACGGTGCAGCAGAAATGGGAGAGTTGAATCTTGAAGTGAGCACAAATGGAACAACATGGACAACGCTTTGGAACAAAACGGGGAACCAAGGAAATGCATGGTTGTCTGAATCAATTGATTTGAGTGCATATGCTTCAAGTTCAGAAGTGCGATTCCGCTTTAATGGAACAACGGGGACAACATGGCAGGGCGACATGGCGGTAGATGCTGTGAGTGTTGAAGGAGCAGCTCCGTCGTGTACAGACCTCAACTTGAGTATCACATTTGATAACTACCCAGAGGAAACAAGCTGGGAAATCAGAAATGGATCGAATGCAGTAGTGGTAAGTGGAGGAACCTACGGCTCGCAAGCAAGTGGATCAACAGTGAATATTCCTCTTTGTCTCAATGATGGTTGCTATACTTTAACAATGAATGACCAGTATGGAGACGGAATTTGTTGTGCTTACGGAAATGGAAGTTATTCTTTGACAAATTCATCGACGAGTGCGGTATTGGCATCTGGAGGATCATTCGGTTCTTCTGAATCTACTTCATTCTGTATTGGAGGAGCTACAAACGCACAATTCTCCGATGCAAGCACCATGACGTCGGAAGGATCATATTTTGACATGTATCCGAACCCAGTAGAAGATCGATTGGTTATTCGCTACAACTCAACCAAATCGGTAACGTATCAAATACTTGATTTGAAAGGACGCGCGTTAGTGAACGGAAGAGTGGAGAGTGAGTCAATCGACCTTTCTTTCTTGTCGACCGGAGTGTACATGCTGAAAATTTCAGATGGAACGAAAACAATCACACGAAAAGTGATGAAGAAATAACCCTAACCCTACACCAAAAACGGGACGCTTATTCCAACATTCATTGGAAGGCGTCCCGTTTTGTTTTTGTGACTTACAGGTCTAGTAAACGATTACTTTTTTAACGATTGAACTTCCCTTCGTTTGGATTTCCATCAGGTAGCAAGCAGCACGAAGCGAACCTGTCTCCATTTGGAATTCCACAAAGGTGTTGGCATCAGAACGTGAAGTTTCGCTAAGCACTTTTCCATTGAGGTCCATTAATTTGAAATCAACAGGAGAACCGTTGGCAACGTACGAGATATTGATACCTTCTCCAGCCTGAAGCGGGTTAGGAGCAATCACCAATCCAAGTTCCTCTTCCAATTCAGAAACAGTCAGTACTCCTGAAATATTGATGTTATCGATGAATAAATTCCCCGAAAGATCAGAAGCCGTGTATTCAAATTTGAAGATGGTCGCGCCATCCTGTGCACTTGGCGTATAGTTGAAGCTGGCCGTTTTCCAATCTTGATCCGTATCTGGGGAAGAGTCTTGATACCCTTCGTATCCCATCGAAATTAAATCGGAGCCAGAAATTGTTTTGCGAAGCGTCCATGTTTGACCACAGTTTCGTGACGCGTATACCTTCAGTGTTTCTTCAATATCATTAACGCTTATGGCATTCGTTCCACAGGCATAATCAAATGAAATAGAAACTCCTGTTGTGGTTGTGAGATTGATAGAGGGCGTGATCAGCTCGTCTTTGTTTCCTGCCAAACGGTTGTAGTAATTTCCCTCGTCTGAAAGTGGAAAATACGCCGTATGATTGAAGTAATTGTTCAGCTTGTAGCATCCAGAGGAGCTTTTGCCGTTCCCATTTGGAGCAAACTTCGCATGATTGAATTCGTAGTTCACCACTCCAAATAAATTGAAGTCAGATTGCGTCTCGAAGTCAAAGAGAGTGGGGCCTACAAATTCAGCCCATGGATTTCTAACGTAAATGTAATCAGTTAGCACTTTTGTGTTTGTTCCATACGCATTACTCACGACCAATTCCACCGTTTTGTATCCAGGAGATGTAAACTGAACGGTCGGTTCGAGGTCTGTACTCGTTATCGTATTGGCGCCATCGTAAAAAGTCCATGTACGAGTATCCACATCTCCATTAAACGAGTGATCTTTGAATGTCAACGCTTCACCAACGCAGGTATATCGACGTTCTGCATTGAAATCCGCAATCGGAGCACATGCTGAGGGTGAAGTCACATCAATCCCTGTAAAACTGGCATTTGCAGATGTGATCAACTGGTTTCGCTGTCCGGGATTATCCTGAATGGTATTGCGCATAATGGACACTTGATCCACCGTAAACATGCGCGAACAGTACGAGTAATCCATGTAGTTTTGGACATTTTCGATGACCCCAGGATTGCACTCCGAAAGTGATAAGTTACAATTCAGGTTAGAACCTTTTGTTTCTGGCGTATCGGGCACTCCATCATCTCCACAAGCTACTCCAGGATTGTTGGTGCTTCCCCACGGATGAGGTAATCCGAGGTAGTGTCCAACTTCGTGCGTAAGTGCTCGAGAATTGTACGGAGAACCTGTTCCAATTGACCCGATGTAGTTGTTTAGGATGATAATGCCATCGCGGAAAAAAGAAGCTCCTTCAACAGCTGTAGGATAATAAGCGTAACCGGCTACGCCATTCTCCATTTGAGCAACCACCCAAATATTTAGGTAGTGGAAGCGTGGCCACTGGTTCAGTTTCGAATAATCATCTCCCTGAAAGGCTTCGTGCGAATAGATGTGATCAATCCCATTGGTGCAGTTTCCATCGGGATCTTTTGTTGCTAATTTGAATTCAATTTCTACATCGCTGTAAAGTGGTTTGAATTCGGGAATCACGTCTGAGGTGTCACTATTCATTAGGCGAAAATCACGATTTAGAATTTCCATTTGATCCAAAACTTGGTCGTCTGAAATATTCTCGCTCCCGTACGTATGCACGATGTGAAAAACCACAGGAATTGTCAACACTGTTGACTTATTCGTACTATTGGACTGATTTGAAAGTCCATTCAATATTAAGTTTTGATGATCGATTTCAAGTTGCGGATCTTCAGCATAAAGTTCTTGCAATTTTTGCGTTAAACCGCACGAATATGTGTCTTGTGCTTTCGCTGAAAAAAGGCATAGAGATACCATCATCGAAACTATAAAGTTCAATTTTTTCATAATTAAGTTGTTTGTTTAGTAATATTCACCCAGTCCAAAAGACAAGGTGGGCAATGTTTGTGGGCGTTATACCGTCAAACTTTGCGGTGGAGGAGAGTAAATGGTGAGGTGCGGGTTCGACAATTGAACCAAATAGTGGAAATAATCTTTTCGCTGCGGCCTGTAATCCGAAGGTAGTTGGAGTGGGTGCGAGAAAGGTGCTCTGATGAACGGATGAAATAGAAAGGAGGTTGATAATTGCTCCGAATCGGAAGTGTCAGAGAACTGAACATCGATCACTTTTGAAAAGTACGTGTCCATTTTCATTTCGTGTTTGTCCTTGTAGCAAATGATAAAAACACTATCCTCAGAAGTCGAGATGCTTACAATATCGTAGAGTGTATTATTTCGCTCGAACTCTTTCTGAGGACGCCTCCATCTGAACTGTTCAAATTCGGCTTTTGACACATCTATACGTTCATACTTTTTATGGTTGATTGACCGCTTGAGTTGTGTGTCAACATGGAAGTGATGCACGTGTTGCAGTGATGTGTATACCGCTAAGAAACCAACTGTGTTGATCAGTAATACTCCTATTAAAAAAGAAGATATAAAGGGTCTAGAAGACATTCTCAAAAGGTGTTTTCATGCAGTAATTTGTATAAGAAAATTACGTTTTTACCTTTATTCGAGAAAGTTTTGTCCGCTTAAATGAGTTAACGGTTATATGTATTGAGTGAGCGGTATGCCGTTGTGGTGCCGTTCGAGTGAACTGAACTATTTTTTCACTTCTTCAGCTCCTTTCAACACCTTTTCTTTCAGTGTTTGCATGTAGTTCAAGAGTCGATCGAGCAAAGCAGGATCGGACGAACCAATAATTTTTGCGGCCAATATCCCTGCGTTTTTCGCGCCATCTAACGCGACAGTTGCTACAGGAATTCCTCCAGGCATCTGAAGAATGGAAAGAATGCTATCCCAACCATCGATGGAGTTTCTTGATTTCACGGGAACACCAATTACAGGAAGTGGTGTCATGGAGGCAGTCATTCCAGGGAGGTGAGCCGCTCCACCCGCACCAGCGATAATCACTTTAATACCGCGTTTATGAGCATTTGTTGCGTAGTCGAACATTTTCTCGGGTGTTCTGTGTGCCGAAACGATGTCCAATTCATATCCAACACCCAATTCATCCAAGATGTCAGCAGCTTCTTGCATCACCGGAAGATCCGATGTACTTCCCATAATAATTCCTACTTGTACCATTTTTTATACTTTGAACAAAGGTAAGGAATCTACTTGATCGACCGTTTCGTGATCCTCCAAATTTGTGACTCCCCAGTTTTCTAGCTCTTCTTCACTCCACAATTCTGGGAAGAAAATACGTCGCTGGTATCGCGGGTGCATGTACTTCTGCCATTCTGATCCTCCAGTGGCTTCCGCAACATCTTCCCCCTTAGTTAAGTACTTTTTTGCAGCACCAAAATGATGCATTACCCACTTAACGTTCACAGTGTGGTCGTAGTGACGCATGGCGTTAATTAGTTCAATATCTTGCTGATCTTCCTTCGGAAGGGTTTTGAATTTCGTCCAAAGGTTAATCGTATTGTATTCTTTCATGAAAGCGATGAACTCGTCTGTGTAACGCTCTTCGAAGTTTTTCAGTAAGGCACTTTTTTCGCCTGTTTTATGATCTACTCCTGCTGCCTGCCAGTAGAGATTCGCCATGGCATATTCATATGGCGTGTCTCGATTGATGGTTTTTCTCACTCGGTAATCAATTAAATTGATCAACTCCGTTGAAGCAAATTCGACCATACGGTACTGCGCACTTTGAAAACCACTTGCTGGAGTAAGCGTGTCGCGGAACTTCATGTACTGGTCCACGTCCATTCCATCTCCCATAATTGTGAATGAATTAGAGAGCATATCGAAATAGCGACTTATTCGGGAAAGGTGTTTGGTGAACTTTTCTGTTGTGATCGCATCGTCGTGTGATACTTGATCGATTTCCCATAAGATCATTTTGAACAACAATTCGTTGATTTGGTGGTACATGATGAATACCATCTCGTCTGGAAGCTGCGTGCGTTGAATCTGTAAACCCAGTAATGCATCAACTTGAATGTAGTCCCAATACGTAATTGGTTCAGCGTGAAGCAATCCCGAAAGGTATGTGTCTGGGTTTTGTCCCATTGCCTCATATTTGGCAACTATTGCATCGATCAGTTCTTTTCTATCCATGGGTGTTGTTATTCAATGAGCCAAATGTAAGGATTTCAATTTTGGTGAAATATGATTTCGATCAGAATGTGAAATACTTCACTTATGAATTCAAGAGTGTTCGTATATGGGAGCTGTTAGGTGTTTCAAAAGTGATATTGGGAAAAGGCAGAATTGTACTGTGTTTATGTGTGAAATTTGAAACTTCTATGCGTAATTGAAGTGCGCAATTTTGCCATATTCGAATTTCGCAATATTGCGAAATAGATTTTGTAAGTTATTTAATGTGAGGTTATTGTGTGTAAATCAAACTCCTAACGACTCCTTCAAAGGGCCATACGCCGATCTACTAATCGGTATACGTTCTCCATTTTTCAAGATGGCGCGATAACTGTTTTTCTCGAATGGTTCAATGCCTGTTAATTCCAGAAGATTGATGATATATGAACGATGAATTCTTACAAATTGCTGTTTGTCGAGTGTTTTCTCATAATACGTAAGCGTCTTTTTCTTGAGGTACTTCTTTTCAGCCGTGTGAACTTTCACATAATCATCGTATGCTTCGAGGTAAATGAGATCTTGTATCGGGATGATTTTGATAGAGCTCCCGTCTTTGATTACAATACGTAAATGATCATCAGGTTGTTTTGAAACTTCTTGAAGACTTGTTGACGGTGCTGTCCGCTGCGTGTTTTTCCATTTCGTGAGTGCTTGATCAAATCGATCTTCGGTGAATGGCTTGAGCAAGTAATCAACTGCGCACGTTTCAAATGCCTTAAGTGCATACTCATCGAAAGCCGTAGTGAAAATCACAGAAACGGGCTCATCTATTAATTCAAGCATTTCAAATCCATTGATCTTTGGCATTTGAATATCCAGAAAAATCAGGTCTGGTTCGAGAGAGTCGATGGCTTTTAATCCTTCATAGCCATTGGAACATTCGCCGACAATTGCATACCCTTCTTTTTCCTCTAGAAATGTGCGGATGATGGATCGAGCCAGCGGTTCATCGTCAATTATAAGTACTTTAATCATGCGAGTGGAATGGTTAAATGAGTGATAAATTGGCCATTTTCTGCAGTTGTTTCCAATTGTTGCTGTTGACCGTAAATGAGAAAAATTTTCTTTCGGATCGAGTTGAGGCCGTAGCCTGTTCCAGCGGAAGCTTGCTGAGCATCTTCATCGAATGGGTTGGTGACAATGACGTCAATTTTATCGTTAATCAATTTGATGGCAATGGAAATATCAACTTGATCGAGCGATCCGTACAACCCATATTTAATGGCATTTTCAATAATCGGCTGAAGAATCAGAGCTGGAACTTTTTCGTTTGTTATTTCCTCTTCAATGTCAAAAGAAACAGCAAGTCGATCCCCAAATCGGATTTGCTCGATTGCTACATAGCGTTTGAGATGTTCAATTTCTTCGCTTAGCGGAATCAGGGCTTGATCATCTTCTTGAACGGCTCTTCGCATGAAGTCGGAGAGCAGATGGATCATTTCGCGTGCTTTTTTCGGGTCAACGACAGTGAGCGCACTAATCGAATTTAAACTATTGAAAAGGAAGTGTGGCTTGAATTTTTGTTGCAGACTGTTCAGCTCTATTTTAATGGATTCACGCTCTTTGTCAATCGCAAAGGATTGGATACGCGCCACGTGAATGCGTTCTTGATCAATCCATAAAATGGCGGTAATGAGGAAAAAACTCAAAAGAATGAGGGCTCCACGAATAGGCAGACTTTGATAGACAAACTGCGTGTATGTCAATTCCGAAGAAGATGATCGAGTAATCGAATAAATAAGCAACACGGATAATCCAGAGAAGAGAATGGTACTCGATACGTTGGGAAGTCCAAAGACTTTATTGGTGTGGAAATAGCGCTGAATGACGGTGATTATCAACAGAAAAATTAGCGAAGTTCCGAATTGAACAGATGCATCAACGATGATGCTTCTGCCGGAAATGTGCAGATAATTGAGATAGATTGTTGGTAAGATTGAAAGCGCAAAAAGCAGGATAATCAATTGGATCATCCTGTAATTGAATATGCTTTTCTTTTGCACGCTCATCGCTTAAAATTAAAGGTAACTATGGATTTCAACACCTCCAAAGAAACAGTTTCCTGTTAAAATAAGCACTTTTTGGTCATCTGTGTCGGAAGCATTAACCATCGGTCGCTTTTCTTCAACACCTCCGAAAATCGTCGTTAATTCAGATTGAATACGCCAATCGGCAGGAACAGCAATGGTTAATCCTCCGAAAATAGTCGTTGTGTCAATGGTTGCTGGTTGTTGCAAGTCTGCATTGATGAGGTTGAGTTCTGTTCCTCCAAATATTGAGCTGATTTTCGCTCCGCGGAAGTTCTTACTTACGATGGTTTTTTCTGTCCCGCCAAAAATGGTGCTTGTTTCGAAATAATCGGCGCTGGCTTCTTCTTTGGAAGAGTCAAAAAGAACACTCTCGAACTCGTTTTTTTTTTGATTCTTTTTGCCAAATCCAAGTGCTTTCCAGAGAATGGTTGCTCCAATTGCGATCACCACAACAGGAAGAATGAGTTTGGAGTCAATTGTGTGTGGCTTAAAATCGTTGATAAGAAACACGAGACCAATACCTACCATCACGTATCCTGATAATTTTTGAAAGTTGTGCTTTACAAGTGATACAAGTCCGATGGCAATCAGAATCATTTTCCATGAGTAAATCCAGTTGGGAATATTCATTCCTGTTACATCTAATAGAAAAACCGTTCCAAAGCTAATGAAGAGTATTCCTGCGAGTATTTTTGAGTTTTGTTCTCGTCTTCTGTAATCCGTGTTTATTTTTTCCATGATTGTATTTTTTTGTCGTTTGCTTGGATCAAATGTACAGGGACAATTGTGGTATTAAAAGTACAAATCGGTGAATGGTGGATGAGTGTCGGTGAATTGTACCCAATGTTTTACTTTGTCGGTGAATGGTGGTATTGAGGATGATTTTCCGACTATCCGACTATCGGACCATCGGACCATCCGAACTGTATCCCGAAGGCTGAGCGGCGTTGAAATGCGAACTCCTCAAAAAAAAATCAGGAGACTCAAAAGAATCTCCCGATTGATTATTCGTTCTAAATTGTACGTCGTACATTGAGCGAAGCCGAAATGTACGGAGAATGAATGCTACAGCGTTCCGCGTTTTTCTTGCTCGCGCTCAATTGATTCAAACAATGCCTTGAAGTTTCCTGCACCAAATCCGCGTGCTCCCATTCGTTGAATGATTTCAAAGAATAAGGTTGGACGGTCTTCTACTGGTTTCGTGAATATTTGAAGCAAGTATCCTTCTTCGTCGGCATCAATCATGATTCCCAAGCTCTGCAAAGTTTCAATATCCTCGCGAAGTTTGTGATCATGCGCCATTAATCGCTCTGGAACAGCTTTGTAGTACTCATCTGGTGGTGTACTCAAGAACTCAACTCCACGCTTACGCATGTCTGAAACTGTTTGAATGATATCATTCGTAGCAACAGCGATGTGTTGAACTCCTGGTCCTTCGTAGAAATCAAGGTATTCCTCAATTTGTGATTTTTTCTTTCCTTCAGCTGGCTCGTTGATTGGGAACTTGATACGTCCATTACCATTACTCATTACTTTACTCATCAAAGCAGAGTATTCTGTGTGAATTTGCTTGTCGTCAAACGATAGGAAGTTTTCAAATCCCATTACGTCCTCGTACCATTTCACCCAAATGTTCATCTCGTTCCAGCCAACGTTTCCTACCATGTGGTCGATGTATTTCAAACCAACAGGCTCAGGATTGTAGTCTGATTCCCATTTCACGAAACCTGGAAGGAATGTTCCTTCGTAGTTCTTGCGCTCAACAAACATGTGAACCGTTTCACCATAGGTGTAGATTCCAGCTCGAACAACTTCTCCGTGTTCATCTGTTTCTACTGTTGGCTCCATGTATGATTTCGCTCCGCGACTCGTTGTTTCTTCGTATGCTTTGCGCGCATCTTCTACCCAAAGAGCGACCACTTTCACACCATCACCATGCTTTACGATATGATCGTTGATTGGTGATTTCGAGTTTAATGGTGTCGTTAAAATCAACTTGATTTTATCTTGTTTAATCACATAGGAAACGGAATCTTTCGATCCAGTTTCTAGTCCGCGGTATGCATACGATTGAAATCCGAATGCTGTTTTGTAGAAGTGTGCTGCTTGTTTCGCATTTCCTACATAGAACTCAACGTAATCTGTTCCCAAAAGAGGAAGAAAATCTTGCGCTCCTTCAAAAATCTTCTCAAGTCCGTAGTCTACGTTTTTAATATCTTTTGCCATAGTAATGTCTAATTATTTAGTGAACCCACGACTGATAGTAGTCTGCGAATTCAATATCAAGTGCTTGTTTTGTTAATTTGAGTGGTTTGAACGTGTCCACCATCACGGCTAATTCTTCTGTTTCTTTTTTTCCGATACTGCGTTCGTATGCTCCTGGGTGTGGTCCGTGTGGAATTCCCGCAGGGTGCAAGGTAATCTGACCTCTTTCGATGTTGTTTCGGCTCATAAAGTCACCATCTACGTAGTAGAGAACTTCATCTGAGTCGATGTTACTGTGGTTGTATGGTGCAGGAATTGCATCGGGGTGATAATCGTACAATCTCGGTACGAATGAGCACACAACAAATGCTGCTGTTTCAAATGTTTGATGTACGGGAGGTGGCTGATGCACACGTCCTGTAATCGGCTCGAAATCGTGAATAGAAAAAGCGTATGGGTAATTGTATCCGTCCCATCCAGCAACATCAAAAGGATGCGAAGCGTAGGTATAAGAATACAAAATTCCTTGTTTTTTGATTTTTACGGTGAAATCACCTTTTTCGTCGTGTGTTTCCAACTCTGATGGTGGTCGGATGTCTCTTTCACAGAACGGAGAATGCTCCAACAACTGTCCGAAATAGTTTCGGTAGCGTTTTGGTGTGTACATCGGGTGGAATGACTCCACGATAAACAACCTGTTTTGTTCTGTATCGAAATCGATTTGGTAGATGATTCCACGAGGTACAATCAGGTAATCGCCAGGATTAAACTCGATGTTTCCCAACTGAGTTCTAAGCTTTCCTGATCCTTCGTGAATGAAAATCATTTCATCGCAATCTGCGTTCTTGTAGAAATAGTCACGAAGTGATTTTCGTGGCGATGCAAGAACGATGTGACAATCGTTGTTCACCAATACAGGCACACGACTTTCGAGGTAATCGTCTTTTGCAGGAACGCTAAATCCTTTGAAGCTGCGCATTTGAAGCTGTCGTTCGTGAGCAATTTCAGGATTCAAGTCGATGCTACCTTCAAATTTCGTCACCACCGTTGGTGGATAAAGATGATACATGAGGGAAGACATCCCGTCGAAGCCAATTGTCCCAAACAGCTGTTCTTGATGGAGTTCTCCATTTTCCTTACGAAAAACGGTATGGCGTTTATGGGGAATCTTTCCTAATTTTTGATAGAATGGCATGTTTTGTTGTGTTTAATGAATACTTAATTTATCTCAGAGATGAAGAATGTTCACTCTGGCTTCCGAATGATGAGAAAATGAAGCAATAAATTGAGTTCTGACCACATTGTGATTCGCATTTCCACAAATATACATATTACTCATCCGACAGAAAAATGACTAGAATCAGGATTTTAAGGATTCATAAAAAAAGTAGAGTGCAGTGTAGGATATTCGTTAAATAATCCCTCTATTTGCGTAACAAGAAATTAGGTATGAGAAAAGCATTGGTTATCGGCGCGGGTGGTCAAATTGGCACAGAGTTAGTCCTTCGATTGCGCGAGAAATTAGGTACAGAAAACGCAATTGCTGCGGATGTTAAAACGGAGTGCCCACCGTCACTAAAAGAGTGTGTTTACGTCCAAATGGATGTGTTGGATCGCGAAGCAGTACGTAAATATATCATCGACGAAAAGATAACTGAAGTCTATTTGCTAGCGGCGTTACTTTCGGCAACAGCGGAAAAGAATCCTGATTTTGCTTGGAAGCTGAACATGGAAGGCTTGTTTACCATTCTCGACCTCGCGAAGGAAGGACATCTTCAAAAGATTTTCTGGCCGAGTTCAATTGCCGTTTTTGGACCTACTACACCTAAAGATCAAACGCCTCAGCGTACCATTATGGAACCGAGTACGGTTTACGGAATTTCGAAACAGGCAGGAGAAAGATGGTGTGAATATTACCATAAGAAATTTGGTGTTGATGTACGCAGCATTCGTTACCCAGGATTGATTTCTTACACGTCATTACCAGGTGGAGGAACAACTGATTATGCGGTGGATATTTTCTACCAAGCGAAACTCGGAAATACGTATTCATCTTTTCTAAATAGTGAAACCAGATTACCCATGATGTTCATGGATGATGCCATCCGTGCAACACTCGATTTGATGGAAGCTCCTTCTGAAAATATCGGTATCCGATCTTCGTACAATTTGAATGGTTGTGATTTTACTCCAGCGGAAATCGCAACGGAGATCAAAAAGCACATTCCCGATTTCGAAATTAACTACGAACCCGACTACAGACAAGACATTGCTGACACGTGGCCGAATTCAATAGACGATTCTTCGGCAAGGGAAGATTGGGGGTGGAAAGAGCGTTATGACTTGACTGATTTAGTTAAAGTAATGCTCGAAAACGTTGATGTTCAATTGCTGTCAGAAAAATGAAGATTTAGCCAGATTTTTAGTTGATGCGGAAATCCGCACTTTTTTATCGAAGAAAATCATAAATTGGACGAAATTATCAGTATTTTGTTTGCAGATAGGGATTGTCTTTGTACATTCGTTAAGAACTAGAACTTGTTAAACTATTATACTCCTGAACTTTGATATAACTTTGTTATGACAGTAAAAAAATTCTTGGTGTATACATTTGTAGTATTCATTAGCGGCACTCTTTCCGCTATGACGCCAATGATAGGTGATCAAGGTGGCATCAATCAAAAAATTGATGGAAAAAAGCAAGGTAAATGGATTTATCTTGGAAAAGATCGACCTGCAATGGGCTATCCAGCAGAAGGAAAAATCGAAGAAGGATCCTACATTGATGATCGTAAAGAGGGAGAATGGGTGAAATACCACAGCGATGGTGAAACGCCTAAATTGAAAGGAACGTATTCAAATAACCGCCCAAGCGGACCCTACGTTAAGTATTATCCAGACGGAACAGTTAAAGAAGAAGGAACATTTGAACGAAATAAGTACAATGGTTCTTTAAAACGTTATCACAAAAACGGTGTCGTTGAATACGAAGCAGAGTATTCTGAAGATGGTAAAGAGCAGGGAACTGTGAAATACTACTACGCCAACGGTCAAGAAGAATTTGTGTACGAATCCCAAAACGGAATTCCTTCAGGTAAAGCAACACGCTATTACGAGAATGGAGACGTTAAAGAAGTGATCTTCTACTCGGCTGACGGAAAAGTGGAGAAATCAGAGCAACGTGAAATGGTGAGTGCTCCAGTGAATCACGTGGACCCTGAGCCAGTTAAAGAAACAGCACCTAGAATCTTAACGCCAAGAACAAAAGGTGCACCGTTCAAAGCAAACGGATACAATAAAGTATACAACGAAAACGATGAAATTAGTCAAGATGGTGAGTTCAGAAATGGTCGCCTCTGGGACGGAAAAGTATATGTTTATGATTCTGATGGAATCCTACTCAAAGTAAAAGTCTTCAAAAAAGGAGTGTACCATTCAGACGGACAGCTCTAACAAACTAGAAAGCAAATGAGGCTCCTTTCAGTGAAACGAAAGGAGCCTTTTTTATGATATGCAGCGAACATTTATGAATCCATTGTCGGATTCGCTATATTTGACCATCATGATTCTGTGACGAACAGATCATTCAGACTAAACAACTGTTTCTACTAAAAGTTTAAATAATCTATGAGCAAAAAAGGTGAGTTGGAAATCCCTGACTTTCGAAATACTCCGACAATTGATAAGGTGGGAGTTGAAGAGAGAGTTGCGAGATTTCAAAAACGAAGCATCAAAACAGAATCGAAGATGCAAGGCTTAAGAATGGCTTTGAACATGATCGATCTTACGACCTTGGAAGGGAAAGATACTCCCGGAAAGGTGAAGCAGATGTGCTACAAAGCACAGCATTTACATGATGTTCATCCTGGCTTACCTACGGTAGCCGCAGTTTGTGTGTACCCTTCAATGGTGAAAACAGCTGTAGATGAAGTGAAAGGAAGCGGCGTAAAAGTTGCTTCGGTTTCCACGGCTTTCCCAAGTGGTCAGGCGCCATTAGAGGTCAAGTTGATGGATACGAAATTCGCAGTAGATCAAGGTGCTGATGAAATTGATATGGTGATTTCACGCGGGAAGTTCCTCGCAGGCGATTACAATTTTGTATTCGATGAAATTGCAGCGATCAAGGAGGCATGTGGCAAAGCACGATTAAAGGTTATCCTTGAAACGGGAGAATTGGTGACGCTCGACAACGTGCGCAGAGCAAGTGATATTGCGATGCATGCAGGAGCCGATTTCATTAAGACTTCAACAGGGAAAATTAAACCAGCAGCAACGATGCAAGTGACGTACACGATGCTCGAAGCGATCCGTGATTTTCATTTGAAAACGGGAAGAATGGTTGGAATGAAACCTGCAGGAGGAATTTCGAACTCGAAGTTGGCATTGCATAATTTGGTGATGGTGAAGGAAACTCTCGGTAATGAGTGGCTCACCAATGAATGGTTCCGATTTGGCGCTAGTAGCCTCGCGAATGACGTACTCATGCAGATCATGAAAACAGAAACAGGTATTTATCAATCAACTGATTATTTCTCAATCGATTAATTATGGCGAAAGAACAAATGAAAGGTTGGGATTACTCTCCCGCTTTGGAAAGCACGTCGCACGTAGAAATCAAAAAGCGATACGAATTATACATCAATGGTGAGTGGGTAAAACCAGCATCAAAGAAATACTTTAAAACAATCAATCCGGCAAATGAAGAGGTGTTGGCGGAAGTGGCACACGCAAACGAAAAGGATGTCGACAAAGCTGTAAAAGCCGCTCGAAAAGCCTACGATGAAGTGTGGTCGAAAATTAGTCCTGCGGAAAGAGCAAAATACATTTTCCGTATTGCTCGTTTGATGCAGGAGCGCTCGCGTGAGTTCGCAGTGGTCGAGTCATTGGATGCTGGAAAAACCATTCGTGAATCAAGAGATGTGGATGTGCCCTTAGCATGCAATCACTTTTTCTACCATGCAGGATGGGCAGATAAATTGGAATTTGCTTTCCCAAATCGCAAAATCGAATCGATTGGTGTGGCTGGGCAAATCATTCCATGGAACTTCCCATTGTTGATGGCAGCTTGGAAAATTGCTCCAGCTTTGGCTACAGGAAACACGGTCGTGCTGAAGCCAGCGGAAACAACACCGTTAACGGCTTTGAAATTGGCAGAGATCATTCACGATTCGGGATTGCCGCCAGGTGTCGTAAACATCGTTACGGGTTATGGTGATACAGGTGCAGCAATTGTAAATCACAAGGATGTCGATAAAATTGCCTTCACGGGATCTACGGGAGTCGGAAAGATCATTCAAAAGGCGATCGCTGGAACGAATAAGAAAGCAACACTTGAATTGGGGGGTAAATCGGCAAACATCATTATGGATGACGCACCGATTGATCAAGCAGTAGAAGGTGTAATTAATGGAATTTTCTTTAACCAAGGACACGTTTGCTGTGCAGGTTCTCGCTTGTTCATTCAAGAAGGTGTGGTTGATACGGTAATTGAGAAGTTGAAACACCGAATGAAGTCATTAATCGTTGGGAATCCATTGGATAAAAACACGGATATCGGTGCAATCAACTCGAAAGAACAATTGGATATCATCAATGGATATTTGAAGATCGGTGAAAAAGAAGGGGCAGAGATGTATCAAAGTCCGTGCGATTTGCCAAGCTCTGGATATTACTGTCCTCCAACTTTAGTAATGAATCTCGCGCAATCAAGTCGACTCGTGCAAGAGGAAATTTTTGGACCTGTTTTAGCCATTCAAACATTTAGAACCATCGATGAAGTGATTCAAAAGGCAAACAACACGCCGTATGGATTGGCTGCAGGAGTTTGGACGGATAAAGGTTCGCGTATCTTCAACCTAACAACGAAGTTGAGAGCTGGAGTGATTTGGGCAAATACCTACAACAAGTTTGATCCAACTTCACCATTTGGTGGGTACAAGGAAAGTGGTTTTGGTAGAGAAGGTGGTTTACACGGTCTCGAAGGTTACCTTAAAATGAATTAAGATGGAACGATTGGAAGTATTGAAAACATATAAAATATATATCGGAGGAAAGTTTCCAAGAACGGAATCTGCTCGTTATTATTCACCTGAAAATTCGAAAGGTCAGGCGCTGGGAAATATCTGTCTCTCGTCGAGAAAAGATGTTCGTAATGCGGTAGTCGCGGCGCGAAGTGCTTTCGGTGGATGGTCGGAGCGTACAGCTTTCAACAGAAGTCAGATTTTATATCGAATGGCGGAAATGTTGGAGGGAAGAAGCGCGCAATTTGTAGAAGAACTCATTTTTCAAGGAGCTACAAAAGCGAAAGCGGAGAAAGAAGTACACTTGGCTATCGATCGCTTGATTTATTATGCGGGTTGGTGCGATAAGTATACGCAAGTATTGAGTAGCGTCAATCCTGTCTCTTCGTCACATTTTAACTTCTCAGCGCATGAGCCAACAGGAGTTGTGGGCGTGTTTGCAGGGCAATCAACAGCCTTGATCGATTTGGTGTCTATCGTTGCGCCAATCATTGCAGGAGGAAATACGTGTGTGGTGATCGCTAACGAGAACATGCCGCTAAGCTCCATTACGTTTGCAGAGGTCTTGAATACATCAGACCTTCCGGGCGGAGTGGTGAATATTCTAACTGGAAAGCAAGCGGAAATGTTACCATCACTTACTACTCACATGGATGTGAATGCTGTGGCATACTGCGGAAATGATAGTGAAGTTGTGAAAACCATTCAGTTGAATGCGGTGGAGAACTTAAAACGCGTGCGTCATTACGATAAGAATTGGATGGATGCAGATGCGCAAGATTTGTATTTCATTTCCGACTTCCAGGAGTTGAAAACAACGTGGCACCCAATTGAAAATATCGGAGGAGCTACTTCTTCGTATTAAAGAATAGAAACACTGATTGAAGCCCATTTCTCGTTTGAGAAGTGGGTTTTTGTTTTTCCTGAAGAATGGAGGGATTAATTCGTAGAATGAACTTGCTTGTCTAGTTAAATGAGAAGCTTTTCGAGGTAATTTACTCCAAACTTTTGAAGTGATAAGTTTCTGTAATAATTGTGCTTTTTAAGCATATCTGTTACAGAGTTGCGTGCTAATTGTGTTGAGTTGATCGAAAAAATCGTATTTTAGTTATCACTGAAAAAAAATCGAGCTGTTCGATTTTAAAATTACCTTGCCCCAGCCCAACTACTATGAAAAAGTCAA